>CAITYI010000442.1 GCA_903896585.1 uncultured bacterium | reverse complement strand
CGATCCGGTTGCACCCGGGCAGCCCCTCCTTCGACTACATCCAGTTTCACCGGACAAGTAACTCATCGGACAAGCAATTCACCGGACAAGTAAGTCTCCAAAAGATTCGAACTCGAACAGAAACGGAACACAACGTGGCAACTGAACTCGCGAGTACCATCGGCTCTCCGCACGCACGAATTTTGTCGGTGGGCACCTACCGACCCTCTCGCATCGTGACGAATGCTGAAGTGTGTGAGTGGATCGATTCCACCGATGAGTGGATCCGGGAGAGATCCGGAATCGTCGAGCGACGTCATGCCTCTGATCAAGACACCGTTGTCAGCATGGCTACCGCTGCCGGACTCAAGGCCATTGCCGCAGCTGGTATTTCCGCCTCTGACATTGGCATGATCCTCCTTGCCACCGTGAGTCACCCTTACCCGACCCCCTCAGCTGCAGTGGAAGTTGGTGAGCTGATTGGCGCGCGCGGGGCTCCTGCGATGGACATCTCTGCCGCGTGCGCCGGCTTTTGCTACGGAGTGGCAATCGCCTCCGACATGGTTCGCGGTGGCAGCGCCAAATATGTCCTTGTGATCGGAGTCGAAAAGCTCACCGACATTGTGGACAAATACGATCGAGGAACCGCATTCATATTCGCCGATGGAGCCGGTGCAGTTGTAATCGGCCCGAGTGACACGCCAGGCATTGCGCCCGTCGTGTGGGGCGGCGACGGCAGCCAAATAGATGCCATCAATATGACCTCTTCTAATGTCGCATTTCGAGACAACCCCGAACTGGGATACCCCACCGTGGTCATGGCGGGGCAGCAGGTATTCCGATGGGCCGTGACGGAAATGGCCAAAGCAAGTAACGAAGCCTTGGAGAAGGCCGGAATTACCGCCGATCAACTCGATGCTTTCATTCCCCATCAGGCCAATAATCGAATAACCGATGCCCTGGTGCGCGCCCTCAATTTGCCAGACTCGGTTTCGGTCGCCCGCGATATCGTCACATCGGGAAATACTTCGGCGGCATCTATACCTTTAGCCATGGAAAGAATGCTAGAAAACGGTGAGGCACCACCCGGTGGAACTGCCTTACTGATTGGATTTGGTGCGGGTTTGGTGTACGCAGCTCAAGTAGTCACCCTCCCCTAACATCATGCTCGACCCGAATGTACGACCCGTGTGCACAACGCAGACGGCAAAAATATCGAAAGGAAATAAACACGTCATGAGCCAAGAAGATATTTTGGTGGGATTTGCAACCATCATCAACGAAGTTGCCGGTGTACCGGTGGCAGATGTACAACTCGACAAAGCATTTGTCGATGACCTCGATGTTGACTCGCTGTCCATGGTCGAAGTGGTTATGGCTGCTGAAGACAAATGGGGGGTCAAGATCTCTGACGATGACGCCAAAAACATGCGCACTGTGGGCGATGCAGTTGCCTACATTCAAGCCAACTCTTAAAAGCAGACAGTCCAACTCAAATAATTGGCTCATCACATTGGGTGCTGGTGTCAGTTGATCCAACTGACACCAGCACGATGTCCTGATCGAGTGATGTAAATAAAATCTGGAGGAGAAATGGCACGCGAGGTTGTAATTACCGGCATGGGAATGATCACACCCGTCGGTGCCAATGTTGAATCGAACTGGGAAGCGATTCTCGCGGGTCGCTCAGGAATTAGCGTAATACCGGAGGATTGGGTCACCGACCAACCCGCAAAAATCGCTGGAATCATGACCACTAATCCTGCTGACCTACTTGATCGCGTAGAAGCTCGCAAATTGGACCGATCACAGCAGGCTGCGCTGGTTGCTGCCCGTGAAGCCTGGAACCAGGCGGGCAAACCAGAAGTAGACCCCGATCGTCTGGGTGCGGTTGTCGCAACCGGTATTGGCGGCATTACATCGTTAATGGCCTCCTACGACATTTTGCTGGACCGGGGGCCTACACGAATCTCCCCTCACATGGTGCCCATGATCATGCCCAATGGACCGGCCGCCATTGTTGGACTTGATATTGGAGCTCGCGCCGGCGTACATGCACCCGTGAGTGCCTGCGCATCAGGTGCCGAGGCCATTTCCTATGCAGCCCGAATGATTCAAACAGGTCGCGCCGATGTAGTGATTGCAGGTGGCACGGAAGCTGCCATCCATCCCATCACCATGGCCGGATTTGCAGCCATGCGGGCCCTGTCCACCCGCAACGATGACCCGACCACCGCCTCCCGTCCCTACGACATTGACCGAGACGGTTTCGTCCTGGCTGAAGGCGCGGGCATCGTTGTGATGGAATCCGAGGAATTTGCCCGAGCCCGTGGCGCGGAGATTCTGGGCCGCTACGCCGGTGCGGGTTTGACCAGCGACGGCCACCACATTGCTCAGCCAGACCCCGAAGGCGCAGGTGCTGCTCGGGCAATCTCGGAAGCGCTCGCCGAGTCCAATCTGACTCCAGCCGATATTTCGCACGTGAACGCCCACGCAACTTCCACTCCGCAAGGGGATATTGCCGAAGCTGTCGCAATTCGGCGTGCATTGGGCTCAGCAACAGATTCCATTTATGTTGCCGGAACGAAATCCATGACCGGCCACCTTCTCGGTGGTGCTGGTGCTATTGAATCGATTTACACCATGTTGGCACTGCGTGATCGGTTAGCACCACCGACCGCGAATCTAATTAACCTGGACCCCGAAGTGAATTTGAATGTAAACGGATTGGGTGCAACGGAACTTCCTGCAGGTGACATTGCCGCCATCAATAATTCATTCGGTTTTGGCGGACACGATGTCGCCGTCATATTTAGGAGTGTGTAACCAACACCATGGCAACACCAGCGCCGCTTGAGGCAGACCCGCGTTCCCCACTCATTCGACTCGGGAAATTTTTCGATGATGGGCACTTCGACACCATCACACCCGTAGATGACCGTGGAGTGATCGCGGCAGTCGGCCGCGTTCAAGGTGTGCATTGTGTGGCATTTTGCACAGATCCCACGGTTCAAGGCGGTGCCATGGGTGAATCAGGATGCCGTGCAATTGTCACGGCCTACGACCGGGCCTTGGCCGACTCGGCCCCTGTTGTGGGAATCTGGCACTCCGGTGGTGCTCGCTTGCGGGAGGGAGTAGCCAGTCTCGATGCCGTGGGGCGGGTTTTCCTATCCATGACGCGGGCCTCCGGCAAGGTTCCACAGATTTCGATTGTGCTGGGGCCAGCCGCAGGTGGCGCCGCCTACGGTCCCGCCCTGACCGACATTGTTGTTCTTGGACCAGCCGGTCGAATATTTGTCACCGGCCCCGAAGTGGTCAAATCCGTGACCGGTGAAGACGTGGACATGGATCGTTTGGGTGGACCCGAACCACATGGACGGCGTAGCGGTGTCGTACATATAACAACCGATTCCGAAACAGAGGCGATTGATAACACGCGCGCACTCGTACACCTGTTGGGTCACCAGGGCTCACTAAATTTGGACAGCATTGAAGATCGAGACCTTGGTGCCCTACTGCCGGAATCCTCTCGTCGGGCCTTTGACGTACACCCCATCGTCGAAGGCTTTGTTGATTTGGACTCCTTTGTAGAACTCCATGCAAAGTGGGCGCCCAATATTGTGGTCGGACTCGGTCGATTGGGTGGCCGAACTATTGGAATTGTTGCCAATAATCCACTGCGACTGGG
>CAITYI010000441.1 GCA_903896585.1 uncultured bacterium | reverse complement strand
CCAAAGGTGACATTGAGTACCCGATCATTCGCGACATGGACACCAATATGTACGAGCGCCAGCACGGCACCGGACTTGAAGTTGGCTCTTATGCTCACCGTCCGATCTTGCATGACGTAGATGAAATTCCGTCCAATGCTGAAGCGGCACTCTCACCGACCGAAATGCCGTTTACCCAGAAAGACTTTGATCTACAGGATGAGCACGCCTACGAAATCATGCCGCAGATCATCGGTAATGAAACGGTGGGACAGAAATACGCCATCAATGGTTTGCTGTCATTGACACCGGATGGCATGCCGATTCTTGGTGAAACGCCAGAGGTCAAGGGTTTGTGGTCAGCCGCGGCGGTCTGGATCAAGGAAGGTCCAGGAGTTGGACGCATGTTGGCTCAGTGGATGGTTCTCGGCGAGCCTGAAATCGATCTGCACCAGTCCAATGTGGCTCGCTTCTACGACCACCACAAGACCCGCACGCACATCCGAGCGCGCACATCCGAGGGCTTCAACAAAACCTACGGAATTGTGCACCCGGCTGAGCAGTGGGCGAGTAACCGCAATGTCCGCCTTTCGCCCTACTACGAGCGCGAGAAGGAATTGGGCGCAGTGTTCTACGAAGGTGTTGGCTGGGAGCGTCCATTCTGGTACGAATCCAATGCACCGCTGGTGGAGAAGTTTGGCGATGCCGTCATGCCTCGTACCTCTGAGTGGGAAGCGCGCTGGTGGTCACCCATCATCAACGCGGAACACCTGCAAATGCGTGAGACCGCCGGACTCGTGGACCTTTCCGCTTTCGCCCTGTTTGACGTGACCGGACCTTCAGCCCTCGATGTGGTGCAGAAGGCCGCATTGCGCCAAATGGATGTAGCAGTCGGCAAGGTTGTCTACACGCCGGTTCTCAAGCCACAGGGTGGATACCAGTCCGACCTCACGATCATGCGTCTTGGTGAAAACCAATTTCGCGTGGTCACCGGTGGTGCGCACGGCATGGCAGATCTCAAGTGGTTCCGCGATCTGCTGCCCGAAAATGGCACCGCATCCATCACGGATCTGACTTCGGCGTACTCGACAATCGGTGTCTGGGGTCCCAACGCTCGCAAGATCATGCAGAAGATCACCAGTGCCGACATGTCCCATGAAGGTTTCCCCTTCGGAACATCTCGCGTCATTGAAATCGGCACCCAACGGGTATTGGCATCGCGAATTTCTTATGTCGGTGACCTGGGCTGGGAGCTCTACATTCCGATTGAGCAAGGTTTGAAACTCTGGGATGCAATCTGGGAAGCAGGCCAGGAATTCGGCTTGATCCCGGTCGGCATCGGTGTGTACGGCACAACGGGTCGCCTCGAAAAGGGCTACCGGGCATACGGTGCCGAACTCGACTCTGAGTACACGGTGCTGGAAGCGGGCATGGCCACGAAAAAGGTCAAGGACGCTGACTTCATTGGGAAAGCTGCGCACCTGGCACATCGCGAACAACCGGTCGCCGCGGTCATGTGCGGACTTACCGTGGTCGATCACACCAGTTCAACCGGCGAGAAGCGCTACATGCTCGGTGGCGAGCCAATTCTGACCAAAGACGGCAAGCCGATCACCGATGCTAAAGGTCGCCGTTCCTTTGCTACCAGCGCCGGAAGTGGCCCTTCAGTCGGCAAGCACATCCTGATGGCGTACCTGCCACCGGAGCATGCCAAAGAAGGTACCGAACTCTTGGTCGAATACCTGGGTGAGCATTACCCCGTAATCGTGGAGCGCGTGGGTATCGCTGGTCTCTTCGATCCCACGAACGAACGGATCATGTCCTAATGGAAATCGCCGTATGCATTAAGCGGGTGCCACTGCTCGGGAGTGCGATTGTGCTCACTCCCGACAGCATGGCCATCGACACATCCAAATTGGGTTTCGGTTTGAGTCCTCACGAGGAATGCGCGGTGGAGGCAGCCGTTCAACTGGTTGAAGCCAATGGCGGTTCGGTCACGTTGTTCAGCATGGGTCACGTGGACGGTGAAGAACAAATTCGGGAGCAGTTGGCCATTGGTGCCGATCGCGCAGTTCTCATTGACACCAACGGTGTCGAGCCGGATCCGCAGGCAGCCGCCAGTGCTCTGGCCGAAGCAATTAGCGCCGAGGACACCACCTTCGATCTCGTGATCATGGGTTCGGAGAGTGCCGACTACGGCGGCTCACAAACCGGTATCCGCGTTGCGCACAAGTTGGGTCTTCCGGTCGTGACCTCGGTCAAGGGTCTGAAGATCGAAGGCGGTGTCGCCACCTGCGAACGCGCGGTGGGCTCTACCCGCGAGGTGTACACGGTTGCGCTCCCCGCGGTCATCACGGTGAAAGACGGACTCAATATCCCTCGCTACGCATCTGTGCCGGGGCGCATGAAAGCTCGAAAGAAGTCCGTGGACATCAAGCAGGTCACATTCGCCGAGCCACGCATCACCACCAAGAAGTTCACCATTCCCGAGCGAGAAGCAAAGGGTGCAACATCACTGGGTTCCGGCGACGAAGCCGCCGCAGCTTTAGTTGATGTTCTTAAGCAGATCGGAGTCCTCACATGATTCTTGTTTATGTTGACCATGACCGAGGTGAAATTGACCCGATCTCACTTCAAGCGATTTCTGCGGCCACCGCATTAGATCCAGATGTCCAGGCAGTCATTGTTGGACACGGTGGCAAGGACCTCGCCGGTGAGATTGCTGCCTTTGGTGCAACCGCAGTTCACGCGGGACATCACGCGGATCTGTTGGACTTCACTCCGCGTGCACATGCGCGAGCCGTGCATTCCTTGATCGAAAAGACATCGCCTCGCGCAGTACTTGCCGGAGGCACGCCGCGGGGCAATGAAGTTCTGAGCCACGTTGCTGCACTCATGGATGCCCCATTCGCAAGTGAATGTGTTTCCATTGTGTTGACCGGTGCTGACAGTGCTGACATTGTTCGTGCCCGTTGGGCCGGCAACATGCTCGAGGAAGCAGTTGTCCTGGCACCGGTTCTCATCGCATCGGTTCAGGCGCACTCATTTGCGGCCGTAGCAGCGGCCGCACCGCTGTCCCTCGCCGAGTTCGACGTTCCCTTGGCCGAAGGCGATGTCCTGGTTCGAGTCGAAGATCGCGTGGGTTCCAGTGCCGGTGGTGTCGGTCTAGCTGAGGCCAAGGTTGTGGTCTCCGGTGGGCGCGGCATGGATGGCCCCGACGCATTCAGCATGCTCGAAGACATTGCCGGAGTTCTCGGTGGTGCCGTGGGTTGCTCTCGAGTGGTCACCAGTGCGGGTTGGCGCCCCCATGCCGAGCAGGTGGGGCAAACCGGTACCAAGGTGGCACCCGATCTCTATATCGCGTGTGGAATCAGTGGCGCGACCCAACACATTGCCGGATGCAAGTCCTCTAAGACTCTCATTGCAATTAATACCGATGCTCAAGCACCCATCATGGGTTTTGCTGATTATGTAGTAGTGGACAACGTGCATACGTTCCTACCGCTTCTGATTGAAAAGCTCAAATCCGCAAACTAAATAAAGGAACAATTAATGCCATCAGATATTGATATTGCTCAAGCCGCAACGCTGCGCCCCATTGCGGAGATTGCGAGTGAGTTGAATATCCCAGAAAGTGCGGTCGAACCCTAT
>CAITYI010000440.1 GCA_903896585.1 uncultured bacterium | reverse complement strand
TTCACAGCCTCGATAACACCGGCGGAGCACAGGAACATGCCGCGCCAAGATTGATCCCCCTCGAGATCCATTTGGGCTTGTCGATACACCTTGGGGTCAATGTTCCCCGCAATCATGGGGTAGGCGGGGTGGTAGTTGTACCAATGGAATTTAAGGTCTGAATAGCCGAGGGATTTCACTACCTCAGACAATTCGAATGGATTGTGAAAACGGGACAGGATTTCGTCGTAACCATCCCCTGTTGGTCGGGTGCGCAATGGTGGTTTGTCCACGGCCAAGCGCTGGTCAAGATCAGCTTGCACAACTTGGCGAACTGATTCGGGAACATCTGGAATTAATTCATCCAGAATGAATTCCTTGGTCAACCTGTTAAAGGTAAACATGGAAAACATGGAATTTCGAAACTGCAACAGTAATCGCCCACCGGGGTTCAAGAAAAGATCCATGGATGACACAAATGCGTGGTCATCAGTCACATGCGGGATAACCCCAAGAGCCATGACTGCTTCGAAGTTTCCTGCATGCTCGCGCTCCGCTTTAATTGCATTGGAGTCTTGAACATCTAGGAAACTAATGCTCTCCGGGTCAAGCCCGTGCTCGAGCATATTTGCTCGAGCAACCTTGACCATCTCAGGTGAAACATCATTGCCCGCAACTCGAATTCCGTCACTGGCAATCGTGACAAGTGGGGTTGCATCCCCCACACCATGTTCATAAAGGGATTGGACGCCTGCTTCAGCCAATATTCGGCGAACCATTTTGAGCCGAAAGTAGTTGGCCGGGTATTCCTCGTTCGTCCAGATCATTGCTTCGTTGTACTGATCGGAATAGCTGGAGGCGCTACCGTCGTAGTGGGATGCAACCGACATGAGAGTCCCTTCTAGTTTCTGACAACTCTGGGGTTTACTTGTTCAACAAGTCCGTGATCGAGTAATTCTGACACGAGGATCTCAATTTCTTCTTGCGGGCGGGCGGTCAACTCAGCAATATCGGTCACGGAATGAGCGCCATCTGAGTAGGCAAGAATGTGCGTGCGTAAAAGGACTTCATCTGCCACCGTGCGGGCATGCATGGTGTGATACAAACCACGTTTACCTAATTGCGGTTCACCTTTAATGGGTGTGAAGAGGTACACGGAGTTCTCCAAATCAAGTATGCAATCGCGCACTAACTCAAATCCTCCCTGAAGTCCAGCAGGGGTAACAAACTCGAGGTTGTCCAGCGATGTGTGGTACTCGGGAAATTTGCCGTATCTGGTGCGCATTAATGACACCAACGGCAAGTCCACACCAGGTGCGCAGTATTGGCGTTCGTCACTGCCGCGATCCACAAACGAATAAATCACCGGTCGTGGCGTTTTCTCCACAACGCGGCGAGCAATTCGATCAAGTGGAGTTTTTCCGTGACGCGAAGCTAGGTAGGAGTAATCGCCTTCATCGCCAATGCAGGTCAGATTGAATCCCGCAATGACATGTTTCCTCAAGTGTTCAAGGTGTGAATCAATATAGGTAACTGCCCCAATTGTTTCAGGAATGAACACAAATCGATAGGTGAACTTTCGGTTGTCAAGGGACATGACCCACCGAGCGATTGCGGTTGCGACAACCGGGCCGGAGAGTTCATTATTCGCCAGCGATGGGTGGCACACATAGGTCGAGATAAATACTTCGTCTGTGGACTCACCGGGAATAACAAGTTCCCCGTAAGTCATTGAGCCCGGTTCCAGTGTGCTCCTGATTACAGCGCGATACATGCCAGGTGCAAGTGCATCTCGTTGCTTCTGCGTCAAACAAAAACCCCAGGTGCGGTTGTAATAACTGGTGACATAAGGGATTGCATCAGGTAGCTCCGGATCCGAGTGCAGGTGCGCTTGCAGGTCATCAAGTGACAATTCCAGATCAACCGGCTCTGAGTAACTCACAATGTGCACATTGCTATCTGCGAAATCAATTACTCGCTCGCCGTCAGGTCCAATCAAATATGCCTCGGAGATATTCCATTCATCAGGAACAACCCAATCGAGAACCTCTGTACCGGAGGGAACTTCATGAACGCTCAAGCTAGGGAGGTACTCCCCGAGCACCTGAAGTGTTCGCCGAACCCCGTTCCCGGTCAGACTTCGTGGGAACGGCCAGAGCCTTTGAGCGAGGGAATGCATGAACTCACCCTCGGCAAGCCCAGTTTGGCCAGATTGGGAAGAATTCACTCGCCTAGACTAGCCACACCATGGCCACACAGAACCCGGCACGAGTTTTGATCGTGATTGCGACACTGGGTCGCAGGCCGACCTACCTCCGCCAGACAATCGAATCCATTAGGAGCCAGTCGGTTGCGACAGACATAGTTCTCGTCGCACCACCTGAAAACCCTGAAATCGTGGCCATTTCCGCCGAATTCGGCATTCCAGTGCTCCCAGACCCGGGCTCCCTACCTGAGGCCATCAAC
>CAITYI010000439.1 GCA_903896585.1 uncultured bacterium | reverse complement strand
TCCGGACATCAGGGAACCGAAGCACTCGTGGAGTCCGCTCGCGAAGTACTGGGTTCGGCAATCAGTTCCCAAACCGCCATGGAGGGAATCCTCCACGTGATCACCCTCGATCCAACTTTTGAACAAAGCCTGCTCGCCGCTTCACGAGCGGGACAAGAAGGACAGGTGTTGGCAATTGATGCAACGATCCTCGGCCGCATGAGCACCGACATTGGCCGGCTGGCAAATCAAGCCGAAGAAGCTGGGATATCGCCAGTTTTGATTTGTGCAAGCCAATTGCGGGCGCCGCTTTACCGGCAGTTGCGTCACGAATTCCCTCGACTTCCAATTCTGTCGTATTCAGAATTGGGTGGACCCATTGATATTCAAACAGTAGGAGTGGTTGGCAATGAGCCTGCGAATGTTGCTTGAAGGACCAGACCTTAAAGGTATCCTGCGCGAAGTCGAAACGAACTACGGTCGTGACTTCCATGTGATCCAAGCCGAGCAGGTGCGCTCTGGTGGCGTGGGCGGATTCTTCACCAAACAGCATTACGAAGTGACCATTGAGATCGCCGATCCCAAAGTGGCCGCCGATATTGCCGCCCAACCCCAGACAGCAGGAATGTCTCTTCATGAGCTGTCCACCCGAAGCCAAAATGATCAAGCTGCAGCATCCTCCCAAGAATGGGCCCGCGATCTACTCGAAAGAGCGCGAGCTTTAAGCGCGGCCGAAAACGGTACCGAAGATGGCTCTCTCGGTGCGGTTTCAGATCCAAACTTTGCCACTGAAGAAGAAGATCCAGATGCCAGTAGTTGGAGCAATCTCACGTCACGTACCCGCAAGCCTCGCAAGTTCCGCCTGGGTCTGCGCAGCAAGAAAGCAGCCAAGCGTGCCGGCGGCGGTTCTAGCCGGACGGCTCCGGCAAGTGCTGAACAACAAAAGCGACTACAGGATCTTTTGAACCACGGGCCACTCGTTGAGGATCAGATTGAAGATCAGCTGGCATCCGAAGTCATTTCGGCGACGCAGATAGAGGCTGCATTCAATGACAAAGATTTTGATGACGATGATGACAACTTTCACGATCTGCCACCTGCAGCTCGACTTGTCGCACAGATGGATGGCACCCCCAATTTGATCCGCAACAACGTGAAGGATTCCAGCCCGAAAACAAAAGACTCTGGTTCGAAAGAAGTAATTGCCGGTGTGCGCATAAACGCGGCTCCGCAAACAGAAGAGATTCCAGTAGTCGCTGCTGCACCTGCAACCGCACCAACTTCGACCCCGTCGCACCACATCCTCGGGCCAGAGAGCGAAGCGTATTGGCGAGTACAGATTGCAGATCAGATCAAGGCGCAGCGGGACAAGGTAGAAAAGTTCTACGCTCGCCGGGGCACCATTGGCACCGAAGAAGCCCGCCGGATCCAGATCTTCGCCATGGCCGAAACAATTGCTCGCACGCTGCCCACCAGAACTTCGGTCGAGAGTCTCAATATTTCATCCCAAGAGATTTCACCCGAAACACTCCCTAACCACGTCGAGAAACCACTCGCTGCGCAGACTTTTGCGCCCGCTGCGCAAACTTTTGCACCAGTCGTTAACGCGCCGAAGCTTAAGAAATCTAAGCCAGCAACATTTGCCCTGAAGTTTCAAGCCCCAAATTTTGCACCCGTCACGCACTCGGGCGCGAATATTCCCGAGGGTATCCCGACTTCAGCTGGTGAGGTCCTCGTGCTGATCGGGGATATTCACGAGGCGTATCAACAAGCGAGCACCATCATCGATATTGCCGATTGCGGAGGAATCGATGTTTTGGTGATCGCACCCGCCGGACTTTCGGTTCCCGGAGTTGACCCAGAAGATCACTTCCGGCACTCATCTGCCGACGAAGTCTTTGACCTTGCTCGCAGATCAGATTCACCAACTATCGTGATTGTGCATGCCCCCTTCCCAATCGGTAATGACGATCTCGAAAGAGTCCGAATCGTTAAGGCAATCGAAGCCCTGGAAACCCCACACGTGTGGGCGATCGTGGATGCTTCGCACGCTATTTCATCCCTGAGTCGGTGGACCCAATGCTTTGGATACATCTCCGCACTCGCGGTGGTCAACGCAAAAGAGCCCAAGAATCCCCAAACCCTGAAGGCCCTGGGCATCCCCATCGTCTTGATGGATGGCGTCCCCTGCCTTGAAGACAGTGCCGAAATCACGAGCCCAATCTCTTCCCCTGCGGTGGAGCAGATTGGTAGCATTTCAGTCTGATGATTACCTACATTCCGCTCGCCATGATCATTGCTTTGATCTTTAGTGCGGGCGGTTTGTGGAGTGCATTTCAAGACTCCGAGGTTGATCTAGGTGGAGTACTGGGACAGTTTTTGTTGATCACCCTGTTTATGACAGTGCTGCTCAACATCATCAATCGCATCTTGGCTCACTACCTTGCCCACCCGAAGATTGACCTGATTGCCGAGGGTGCAGAACGGTTGGCGAATCCCAAAGTCATAAAGGTAGATGCCACCGTCGTACCCACCGAAGAACCCGAAATGGTCAACGCCTTGGAATCCGGACCCGAGAAATAGTCCGCGCTAATTAATTAGTTTGTCCATTTTTTTGTCACGCTAGTTGACCGGCTTGAGTCCGGTAACAAATTTCTTGATGTCCTTGACCGACATTCCATCGGTGTACACCTCCACAAAAGTGGATTTCAATGAAGAATCACCGGCTGGCAATGTCACCGTTGTGTAACCCTGACCCTTGCGCAAGAGTGCAGGAGTCGATTTGGTGCAGGTGCTTTTCCCACCCCTACAGCTCCCCATAATTGTTACCGTCGCGCCCCTGACCGTGAACTTGGTCACCGGCCCCACACCATCTGGGCCATCCGTGCAACTGGTATTCGATTCACTCAACGAGATCCAGCCCTCATTGCTCATCTGGGATCCGTACGAGGCGTTGATCTGTTCATCTTTGCCCTTGCCACAACCGATGAGTTGGAATGAGGTGGCCTTCAGTCCTAGCGACGTCGTTGGCACATAAACGGTGTAGGTCAAGCCAACCTGGGCTTGGTCGTACTTCGCCGCGTTGTCCACAGCGCCGGCCGGTGTGACAAACGCAGCAACAGCAACGCCGACGCTGAGCAGTGCAATAGCGATCCGTGAGTGGCGATTAGTCATGATTAGAGAATATGACACTTCGCCCACTTTCCATCTTCGAGGCCATTGATCCTGAGTGCGGCTATTGCCGAAGCCTTGAAGTATTTGCTGAGATCGGGGACCAAATTAACGTGACCGCTAACCGATACACTTGGGTTTCTAGTAGCCGAAAGACATCGCGGGTGTAGTGAAATGGCATCACACAACCTTCCCAAGGTTGGAGCGCGGGTTCGATTCCCGTCACCCGCTCAGAATGAGTGGGTCGCGCGAATCGGGAGGAGCGCAGCGACGGATCCCGTCACCCGCTCCGCCACCTAATGCAGCGAAGCCCCCCGGATCACCGGGAGGCTTCGCTAGGTGCACATACTTCGCTAACTTTTACTTAACCACCTTGATGGTGCGCGTAACGCTCATGGCCGTGAAGCCCGGTAACGCTGGTGAGAACTCACGCAGGGTGAATGTGCCACTCTTGGCACCCGACTTGAGGACCGCCCTGACTTGGGCGCTGTCGCCGTTGAATCGGAACGTGACCGACTTGACACTCGATGATCGGTTGATCGCGTTCAACTGGGCCTCGCGGCCGGCGTTCGTGTCCAAGTTGGCGGTGTCGTTAAAAGTCTTCCAAACGTTGCTCTTGACCTTCGGGCCGCCTCCCGTCCACGATGGCCCGGCCAGTGTTTGCTGCTGAACCGGTGGCGGAGTTGGAGCATTCGCGGTGTTCTGGGTCACGCTCACCCAATCGCTCCATCCTTGCGCGTTGGCAGCAGAAACACTCAATGTGTAAGCCGAACCAGCCGACAGGGTGCCGACATTGGCGTTCGTGGCCTGCACGGTGATTTGACCACTGGTGGGTCCGGTCCACTTCACGATGTAACCGGAGATGGGAGAGCCTCCGCTGTTGCTCGGAGCATTCCAGTTCAGGGAAATGGTATTAGTCGAGACGCCGGTCACCTTGAGATTCTGTGGCTTGGACGGAACAGCTGCCTGTGGTGCCGCCGCGATACTCACCCTCTTGGAAGCCTGGCCAACCGTGTTGGTCCCACCCAGCAACTGCTGGGTGGCGTAGGTGGTGACGGTGAGTGATCCATTAGTTGTGGGTGTCCAGTTCATGGTTGCCGTCCACGTGGCTACGGGAGTGAAAGTTCCGTTGCTGACCGGTGTG
>CAITYI010000438.1 GCA_903896585.1 uncultured bacterium | reverse complement strand
GGACTTGGTTCGGACGGGCTTGGTTCGGTGGGAATTTCAGTCACGCACTAATTCTGTCTGATTGATTCGCCCTGATTCAGCCCGCTCCACAATATGCCGGGCCATGGGCGGGAAAACAAAAGCGTGGAAGGGCGCAACTGACCACCAGTATGCGTGTCCGGCTAAACCTTTTGGCCAATATACGGCCCGCTGAATCAAGGTGGAGCCACCTCCGTCACTCGGTTCGACGGTGAACTCGAGCCATGCCCGACCGGGCATCTTCATTTCAGCTCGAAGGCGCAAAAGATGAGGTGCCACTCGTTCTTCGACCCTCCAGAAATCAACAGCTTCACCCACCATCAGGACATTTGGGTCGCGCCGACCCCGGCGAAGTCCGACCCCACCGAATGC
The DNA here is from genome assembly GCA_903896585.1 of uncultured bacterium. Classification (GTDB taxonomy): domain Bacteria; phylum Actinomycetota; class Actinomycetes; order S36-B12; family S36-B12; genus UBA4592. Next base: position 6,295 of record CAITYI010000438.1, on the reverse strand, counting down.
TCGGTCAATCAGGCCACGGATCTCCCAGAGAAAACTTGCGGAGTACCAGCCGTTATTCCCACCAATGCAGTCGACCGCTGCCCATAATTCCTGCGGACTGGCCGTGGAGTGGAGTACCCGCTTGTCTTCGTAGAGGGTTCCACCTGCCCACTCAGGGTCGCTGGGAAGTGGTTCACTCGGTGCACCCGGAGTGCTTGCGCTGGACCATCGGGTAGCGACTTCGGCGTCGCGGATGCGAGTCAGGGCCAAGCCGACTGCGTCATCAAAACTGATCAGACCATCGGGTGGATCGGGGATGTACTGCTTAATATCACTCTCGCTGCACACTGCCGGGTGCTTGAGTGATTGCACCAGCGGACGAGCGATGGCTCGGGGGACAGGTGTCACCAACCCAACCCAGTGACTGGATAACTGGGGAGAGAGCAGGTTAATCGGCAAAATCAACCGGGCCGGTAGGCCGGCCACCTTGGCGTACCGCTGCATCATGCCTTGGTAGGTCAAAATGTCTGGGCCACCAATATCGAATGTTCGACTGATGTGGTCAGGGAGTTGGGCGGCAAGTACGAGGTACCTCAGGACATCGCGGACCGCAATGGGCTGGGTTTTGGTGCGGACCCATCGTGGCGCGATCATGGCAGGAAGTCGCTCGGTGAGATAGCGCAACATTTCAAAGGATGCCGAACCCGACCCGATGATCACGGCGGCGCGCAGTTCAATCGTTGGAACGCCCGAATCACGCAAAATTTGCCCGACGTCGACCCGGGACCGCATGTGCGGCGACATTTTTGTTGCGGGAATATCAGGGGCTAATCCACCGAGATACAAAATGCGCTTGATGCTGGCCTCTGCGGCGCACTGGGCGAAGTTTTGGGCGATGCGATTTTCTTCGTGTTCCAGTTGGCGACCAGCCTGAAGGGAGTGCAATAGATAGTAGGCAACCGTGACCCCCTGCATGGCTGCCAAGAGTGAGTCGTGGTCACCTGCGTCTCCGGGTGCCACCTCAATTCGATCAGCCCATGGAAAGTCCCTGAGCCGCTCGGGATGCCGCGCGAGCACCCGCACCCGAAACCCTTCTTTGAGTAGATAGGAAACCAGTCGTCCGCCCACGTAACCGGTGGCGCCGGTGACTAAATAAATGGGGGCGTCAGAATTACTTGAACCAGCTACTTCATCAGACATATTCCTATCTTCCCGTGAAGGCGGTGACTTGGCACGTTGGGCCAATTCTCCGTAGGTGATTTCCCCTTGCTAGCCCGCAGATTCGAGTCCCGTCCATTTGGACATGAAGGCCAGGGTGTCGGAGCTTTCCTCCACCGACTTATTCAATGAGCGAGCACCGTGACCCACATTTCCCTCGGTGCGCACCAAAATTGGCCGGGTGCCGGTTGTGGCTCGTTGAACGGCGGCAGCCATTTTCCGACCGTGCATGGGATCGGTGCGGGTGTCGTTATCAAAGATCGCGAACATGGTTGCGGGGTAGTCGGTGTCTTGTTGTACTCGGTGGTAGGGGGAATAAGCATGAAGCCATGTGAATTGTTCGGGGTCAGATGGATCACCGTACTCAACGGTCCAGGTGGGCCCAAGTTCACTTTCTACATAACGAATCATGTCGAGCAAAGGTGCAACGCACACCACCGCGTTAAACAGGTCAGGTCGTTGGGTGAGTGCCGCACCAACCAGAAGCCCACCATTTGAACCACCATAGATTCCAAGTTTTTCAGATGTTGTCCAGCCGTTACTAATCAGGAATTCAGCGGCGGCGTGAAAGTCATTGAAAACATTCTGTTTGTTCGCGAGCATTCCGGCGCGATGCCAGTCCTCACCCTCCTCCCCGCCACCGCGAAGATTGGCAATAGCCCACACTCCGCCAGCTTCAACCCACGCCAAAATCGAGGCGCTGAAACCAGGTTGCAATGGAATGCCGAAACCCCCATATCCATAAAGAATGGTTGACCGCGGCACATCTGGCTGCTCGGTTGGCGAAATCACAAACATGCGAACTTCGGTACCGTCTGCAGATGTGTATGTCACCTGTTGAGAAAAAACTTTTGGCGCCTCAACCGTTCCCGGCGGTTGTGCGAAAAGGGTGAGCTGCTGTGTGCGTGCATCGAATTCATAAATCTGCGGAACAGTGGTGTGATCGGTGTACACAATCCAGCACACGGGACCGCCGTCCACGTGTTCGACAGGACCGCCAATTGTTCCTGCACCGGGTAGATCAACGGTATAAAGCCGTACACCGTCTGATGCTTTGTGCACGGACAACTCGGCAACCCCGTGCCGGTTTTTGACCACGAGTAGTTGATCGTGCGGTAGTTGATCTCCATCAAGAAGTGTGACCGACTCAAGCACGGCGCTTGGGTCTTCGGGGATGAGCGTCTTCCAAGAACGTGGATTCCATTGCCCAAGTTCAGCGATAAGAACAGTGCCTCGTGGGGCGTTGAGGTCGGTGAAAATATATGCCCGCCCATCCCGACCACAGGAAATTGATGTTTGTGCATCAACATCGCCTTGAACGAGTTCTAGGAGCGGAGATGCCGTATCGGACTTGGTGAGGTCGGCAATCCATAAATCATTGCGAGGTTCGGTCCCTTCAGAGGCTGAAATCTCGAGCCAACGACCATCACGAGAAACGGAAACACCGTAATAGTTCGTCATGTTCATGCCGGCACCGAATACAAGTTCATCTGTGCTCGGATCGGCACCAATTCGGTGCAGGTACACGCGTCGGTGAAATTGTTGTTCACTGGCAGGAAGCAACTCTGGTGCGATTCGACGCACATAGTAAAAAGCTGATCCACCTTTGAGCCAGGCAATGGGTGAGAACCGGCAACGATCAATGGGGCCGTCAAGGATTTCCCCGCTGTCCACGCGCATGACATAGACGGATGATTCTTCATCGCCGCCTTCGGACAGTTGATAAGCGAGCAGGTCCCCTTCCTTAGACGGTTGCCAGCTGTCGAGGGTGGTGTGTCCTTCGGGGTCGAGTGCCATGGGATCAATCAGTACTCGCTCGGTCGTGGGCGTGGTGTGATCATCTGAAGTTTCGCGGACATACAGCACTGCGAACTGTTGTCCGGGCATTCGCTTGGTATAGAAAGTTCGATCCCCACGAATATAGGGGGGTGAAATGGCCCCCGACCCCATGAGAGCAGCGATCCGCTCACTGAATAAATCTTTGGTTGTCCAGGTTTCCCGCTCGGATTGCAACAAGGCATTTTGGGCGCTGAGCCACTCGGAGGTGCGGGAATCGTTAACGTCTTCGAGATACCGGAAAGGGTCGGGAACAGCAATCCCGTGGTAGTCGTCAACGACACCTGACTCGGGCAATTGGGGGTAGGCGGGGGCGGGTCGATTCATGAACACACCGTACGCGTTGATCCGGTCGTGGGTTAGGCGGCTGGTCTCATTAACGCTGGTGACATTAGGCTAGGAAGCGTGACAGCATCAGAGGTTCTCCTAATTTTTGTTGGTATTCCGGTGGTCTTGGCCGTGGTTATTACCCTGGCCGTTGCAGCACCTTCATGGACTCGTAGTAGCAGGGGTAGAGCCACCGACGAGTTTGATGCCGCCACCGGGTCCGATTCCGTCTTCATCATCAGTGATTCAGCCGCTCCGAATCCATCGATTTTGCCGAGAGAGATTTCGGCTGAAGCCAAGAGTCTTGTTGCTGGAGGTGCACATGCATCTTGGTAGCGCAGCCCGCAATGATATTAAAAAATCGGTCGCTCTCGCCCGAGAGATTTCCGGCCTCGCTTTTGGTGTTTATGTTGGAGATTTACCCGACGGCCGGGATTCAGTTGCTGCTCGACATGCCGAAATGCCCAACGCGGAATCTGCCGTGTTGATCGCCCTTGATCCACAGACGCGGATGATCGATATTGTCACAGGAACGGTGGCGCATGTGGTCCTGGATAACCGTTCATGTGAATTTGCCCTTATGGCATTTCAATCATGTGCGGCAGCAGGAGACATTGTCGGTGGCATCCGGGAAGCACTTGTTGTGCTCGCCGAACATGCCCGCCACCCCAAGGTCTATCACCTTGGCGAACCCGCCTGACCCACTTTTGTGAGTTCGCCCCCTAGTTTGCATCCTTTGCTTGGGCGCGAAGTGCTCGTTCGATTCCGTCGCGTGCTTCGGTCACCAATCTGATCATGGTGGGTCGAGCAGATTCTCCGGATGCGGATTGGGCACTGAGGAATTCATTAGTCTTCGCCACCAAATCCACCGATGGAACAGTCGCCGGATACATGCCCGATGTAATGTCCTGGGCCATTTCCGTGGTCTGTTTTTCCCATACGGCAGGGAGTTCGCTGAAGTACCGGTCAACAAATGAGCGCATGAGAGCTGGTTGATTTGGATCTTGGAAGCCACTGATGGTGGCCTCAATAATTGTGTTGGGAAGTTTGGTGTTATTTAAAACAGAATCCCAAGCTTCTTCCTTAGCCTCCCGAGTTGGCCGAGCGGCTCGCGCAACGGTGGCCTGTCGGATACCTGTTGCCGTGTTGTCCGAACTCAGTTCCACATCGATATCCGGATCACCCTTGACACCTGCGGCCACCAGAGTTTGCAGCATGGTCCACCGTAAATCGGTATCGACGGTGAGGCCCTCCCACACCACAGTGCCATCGAAGAGATTGGACACGGTTTGTAATTGAGGTTCGGTGGTGGCATTGGCAATGAATACCTTTGTGAAAGCAAGTTGATGGTCACTACCGGCCAATGCGCGAGTCGCGAAACCTTCGCAGGCCTGAGCCAATCTGATTTTGTATTCCTCGCGGTGCATGGGTGCGGCAAATTGATCTAGAGCTGTGGTCAGTTGTCGCAGGACACCTGATGTGACACCGACATCGGATTCACTCTCGATTCCGGAAAGGACAAGTGAAAGGAAATCACCGGCACTGACTTCTGCATCGCGAGTCATGTCCCACGCGGCGCTCCAGATCACAGCGCGGGCGAGGGAATCCGAGATGCCACCCAGATGCTTTGTCACGGTTCCCCACGACTTGGTGTCCAGGCGAACTTTGGCGAATGTTAAATCAGAATCATTGACCAAAAGCAGATCAGGCTGCTTTTTCCCCACCAATTCGGGAACTTCGGTGAGCGCTCCGGTGACATCGATTGTGATGAGATCTCGACGAACAAGTGAGTCCCCCTCGAGGTCATAAAGTCCAAGCGCGACTCGGTGCGATCGTAGGGTGGGCGCAACTCCCGCAGGTGACCCGGGAGGCTCCTGTTCGATTGCGACCCGGGTGTAGAGACCCTGCGCATCGGTTTCAACAATTGGCCGAAGCAGATTGACTCCACTGGTTTGTAACCATTGGCGGGTCCAATCCGAGAGATCCCGACCACTGGCCGCCTCTAATTCGGTGAGCAGGTCACTGAGTTGCGTGTTACCCCATGCGTGTTTGTTGAAGTACACCCCAATGCCGGACATGAATTCTGGCTCACCAACCCACGCAACCAACTGGCGCAGGGCAGATGCTCCCTTTGCGTAGGTGATTCCGTCGAAGTTCACTCGAACAGCATCGAGATCGACCATGTCGGCAGCAATCGGGTGGGTGGAGGGAAGTTGATCTTGGCGATATGCCCAAGCTTTGCGGAGGTTGGCGAATGTGGTCCAGGCGTCGTTGTATCGCGTTGCGTGAACATTGGCGTGGTGGGCTGCCCATTCGGCAAATGATTCATTGAGCCACAGGTCGTCCCACCAGGTCATGGTGACCAAGTTGCCGAACCACATGTGAGCTAGCTCATGCAAGATCGTATTGGCCCGTTGTTCATATGCTGCAATCGTGACGCGACTGCGGAAAATCAAATCCTCCAGAAAAGTCACACAGCCAGCGTTCTCCATGGCCCCGGCATTGAATTCCGGAACAAAAAGTTGGTCGTATTTGGCAAATGGGTACCCGACTTTGAACTGATCCTCAAAAAATGCGAAGCCCTGTTTGGTGACTTCAAAAATTTCCTCTGAATCCAAGTATTCGGATAATGACTGGCGACAAAACAGTCCCAGTGGGTAGGTGCCGAAGGGGCCGGCGTATTCATCGCGTACTTCAAAATATGGCCCGGCAACGAGTGCGGTGATATAGGTGGAGATCGTTGGTGTCGGTTCGAATGTCCACGTCTTGGTTGAGCCATTTTCCACAACTTGTTCCATGGGTGAGTTGCTAATGGCTTTCCAATGCGCGGGTGCGGTGACGGTCAGCGTAAATGTTGCTTTCAGATCAGGCTGCTCAAAGCACGCATACATACGGCGAGCATCGGCTGACTCAAACTGGGTGTATAAATACGTTT
>CAITYI010000437.1 GCA_903896585.1 uncultured bacterium | reverse complement strand
TGTCATGGCGCGTGGGTCATTCCTCGTGTCTCGCGAGTGCGCCCGGGTCATGATTGCTCAGGGAATGGGTGGCGACATTATTTACATTGCCAGCAAAAACTCGGTCTTCGCGGGACCTTCGAATATCGCTTACAGCGCGGCTAAAGCTAATCAGTCACACCAGGTTCGGCTACTTGCCGTTGAACTTGGGGAGCACGCAATTCGCGTGAACGGAATTGCCCCTGATGGCGTTGTGCAAGGCTCTGGAATTTTCTCTGGCGGATGGGGCGCCAGTCGGGCCGCGGTGTATGGCGTGGCCGAGGAGGATCTTGGGGCTTTTTACGCCCAGCGCACGATTTTAAAGCGTGAAGTCACTCCCGCAGATGTCGCAGCTGCCGTAGCCGCACTTGCATCCACCGAGTTCTCGCGGACCACCGGCCTCATTGTTCCCGTCGATTCAGGGGTTGCTGCCGCCTTCCAACGCTGAATCAAACAAGGCCGGAACCAAAACGCGGATCAGTACGGGCGCAGGCGCACCATGGACGCATCAAGTTGATCAATACTGGTGACACCGAGAAGTTGCATGGTTACTTTGATTTCTTTGGTCAATATGTCCGCAACGCGTTGAACTCCATCGATTCCGCCCGCCATCAGCCCATATAAATATGCGCGGCCAATCAGCGTTCCGGTGGCACCAAATGCGAGGGCGGCGACAATATCTGCTCCGCTCATGATTCCACCGTCTACATAAACTTCCGTGCGGTCACCGACTTCTTCTACGACACGTGGAAGTAACTCGAGGGGGACATTGCCTTTTTCAATCTGGCGTCCCCCGTGGTTACTCAGGACGATCGCGTCCACCCCAAGTTCAGACAAAATTACGGCATCTTCTACTGACTGCACTCCCTTAACAATCACCGCGCCATCCCAGTTGTCATTGATCCACGCGATATCCGCGATGGTTACACCCGGATCAAAAACGCGAGTCAACAAGTCCCCCACGGTGCCTCCCGAAGTTGACAGTGAAGCGAAAGTGAGTGGCTCGGTGGTGAGTACATTTGCCCACCACTTTGGGTGACGCGACATGTCAAGAATCGTGCCCAGACTGAGTTGTGGAGGAATGGTCAATCCATTGCGTACCTCTCGCCACCGTATTCCACCAACAGCCGTATCCACCGTGAGAATCAACGAGTCATAGCCATTGTCGCGCGCTCGGCGCATTAAGTCCTCAGCCTGAGTTCGATCACGTGAGACATAAAGCTGGAACCAGCGACGCCCATGTGGCACGGCCGCAGCTAAACCTTCAATGCTCGTGGTGCCGAGCGTAGAAAGTGCATAAGCAATTCCAGCCCCTGCCGCTACCTGCGCGACCGCAGGTTCGCCCACGTGATGCATCATGCGGGTGAACCCGGTGGGCGCAAATGCGAAAGGCAAGGCATTGGGCTTACCCAAAAAGTTGGTGGACATATCCACTTGCGAAACATCGCGCATGACCCGAGGCGTGAACTCGACTCTCCGGTACGCATCGCGGCTGCGATCCAAACTCGTTTCCGACATTGAGCCGCCATCGGTGTAGTCGAACACCGATTTTGGGGTGGAGCGTCTGGCCAACTCGCGAATATCGCCCACGCTGGCGCAACGCTCCAACCGACGCTGCAGCCTGGACTTGCTTCGATCCGGGGTACCAATAAGAGGCAGAATCTCCGAAGGCCTTGGCAATCGCCGTTGCTTCACGTGATGCTCCACTTCTTCGGGGTCTATACCCGCACAAACTGATTATCCGGTGTCGGGTATTCCTGTATGGGGGTAACGTCAATTATCAATCTGCCCCTAGAGTAGCGGTTAATCTAGGTGGCACGGGAAATCACTATCAGACCATATTGCCAGAGCAACGTGAGGGAAGCCAATGAAGAAAACACTTTCCATTGCATTACTTGTCGCGGTTTCCATGTTCGCACCGCTTCTCACCACACCGGCATCGGCTCACACGCCGGTGAATCTGCTCGACAGTGACACAACTCCAAAAGCCGGTCCTTTGTTGGTCGATGGCACGATCTCATTTGCGATCCGAGCGTCCTTCACTAAATCAGGACAAAAGAAGGCTTTCCGCGCAGCGCTGAAAAAGGGCGAGGAACTAGTGGTGGAGTATTTGATTGTTGATAAAAAGCCGGAGAACGCGCTCAAGAACATGCAACTACCACGCTTGGTGGTCACCTCGCCTTCTGGAAAAAAGATGGCAATCAAATTCAACGAGCGCACCGATTTTTACTATTCGTCCCTCAACACCAACTTTATCTATCTCGCCCGCTACCGGGCACCTGCAGAAGCTGGGATTTATGAATTCGTTGCTACTTCGCGGGTACCAGCGGGCATCGTCATTGTGGTGGGCGAAAAAGAAATTCCAGGTGAGATTCAGCGCGGAACCGCGTAAGCAATAAATGCAAGTCGCAAGCCAATGACTGGGCAAGTTGATAAAGAATCTGACTAACGAATTTGCGGTAACTCTTGACCGTCAATGCTACGGGTGAGAATTCGATTGTTCAGCGGTTCATTCAGGGTGAGGTCGAGCCAGAGTTCATCGGTGAGTTGATCACCTGGGCAACTGTTATCGCGTGGGTTGATGAGATCAACCGTGACACTGACTGTCTCGGGGGTTTCCGTGGCAGAAATGTCGAATGTGTTGGTGGCGCACGCACCTTCTTTGGGAAGTTGGACTTGAATTTGAATGACTTCCGATTCCACCGTTGGCCGAAAGCCAATCGGTTGGATTTGTTGCTCCACTTGGCCAAGTTGGGAGAACGGTCCACTGCCGGCTACAAAACCCCAAAGAGTAAGTAGGCCGAAGGAAATCACCGAGAGGGCAATGAAAAGACCGACCCAGCGGGGCAAGCCCTTTTTGGGGCGGTCGAATTCATTCATGCCAGGGATCAGCGGACCTTTAGCCATGAGCACCGTCCCTGATCATGAAGGAAGGTTAGCCCTTAACCTGCTGCTTCCACCGGCGGGGAATCGGGAAGTGGTTCGTGGGGTGTTGCGGTGAAGTTGAACTCGCGGGAGTCACCCTCGCCTTCAACGTCCACAACAACAATGCTTCCCGGCTTGAGATCACCGAAGAGCAACTTCTCTGAGAGTGGATCCTCGAGATCGCGCTGAATGGTGCGGCGCAATGGACGGGCACCCAAAGTTGAGTCGTAACCACGCTCGGCGAGCAAGGCCTTGGCCGCGGTGGTCAACTCGATCGCCATGTCCATTTCCTGCAGGCGCTTTTCCAAACCAGCGATCATGAGATCGACAATCTCAACGATCTCGTCTTGGCTGAGCTGGTGGAAGACAATGACATCGTCAATCCGGTTGAGGAATTCAGGACGGAAGTGCTGCTTGAGTTCTTGTTGCACCTTGCCCTTCATCTGCTCATACGCATTGCTTTCGTTGCCGTCCGGGGCGAAACCAAGGTTGAGGCCCTTGGAGACATCGCGGCTGCCGAGGTTGGTGGTCATGATGATCACGGTGTTCTTGAAGTCGACCACGCGACCCTGGGAGTCGGTCAACCGGCCTTCTTCCAGAACCTGCAAAAGGGCATTAAAGATATCTGGGTGCGCCTTCTCGACTTCGTCGAAGAGAACAACACTGAACGGCTTGCGTCGAACTTTCTCGGTCAGTTGGCCGCCGTCTTCATACCCCACATAACCCGGAGGCGAACCAAAGAGCCGTGAAGCGGTGTGGCGCTCACTGTATTCGGACATGTCCAGAGAAATGAGGGCATCTTCAGAGCCGAAGAGGAACTCCGCGAGAGTCTTGGAGAGTTCGGTTTTACCGACACCAGAGGGACCGGCGAAAATGAATGAGCCACTCGGACGCTTGGGATCTTTCAAACCTGCGCGGGTGCGGCGGATTGACTTGGACAACGCCTTGACCGCCTGCTCCTGGCCGATCACCCGGCGGTGCAGTTCGTCCTCCATGCGCAGCAACTTGGCAATGTCATCTTCACTCAAATCAGACACGGGGATACCGGTCATGAGGGCGAGGACTTCACCGATCAGTTTCTCGTCTACTTCTGCGACAACGTCAAGGTCACCCGCCTTCCACACGCGCTCGCGTTCGGCGCGCTCGGCCAACAGGTTCTTTTCATCGTCCCGCAGGCTGGCGGCCTTCTCGAAGTCTTGGGCGTCAATGGCGGATTCCTTTGCCTTGCGAACGTCCGCGATCTTGGTATCAAACTCACGCAAATCCGGTGGCGCGGTCATGCGACGAATGCGCAAGCGGGAACCTGCTTCATCGATCAGGTCAATTGCCTTATCGGGTAATTGACGATCCGAGATATAGCGATCAGAAAGCCGCGCGGCAGCTTCCAAGGCGCCATCGGTGATGGACACCCGGTGATGTGATTCGTAGCGATCGCGCAAACCCTTGAGGATCTCCACGGTGTGGGGAACATCCGGGGCATCGACAAGAACAGGAGCGAAACGACGCTCCAAGGCTGCGTCTTTTTCAATGTGCTTGCGGTATTCGTCATGGGTGGTGGCACCAATGGTCTGGAGTTCACCGCGAGCAAGCATGGGCTTGAGAATGCTGGCGGCGTCAATAGCGCCTTCAGCAGCACCCGCACCTACGAGCGTGTGCATTTCGTCAATGAACAGCACAATGTCACCACGCGTGCGGATCTCCTTGAGAACCTTCTTCAAACGCTCTTCAAAGTCACCGCGGTAACGACTACCGGCAACGAGGGCACCCAGGTCAAGGGTGTACACCTGCTTGTCTTTGAGAGTCTCGGGAACTTCGCCAGCAACAATGTCTTGGGCCAGACCTTCCACGATCGCGGTCTTGCCAACACCGGGCTCACCAATGAGAACCGGGTTGTTCTTGGTACGGCGCGAAAGAACCTGCATGACGCGCTCGATTTCCTTGGCGCGACCAATGACCGGGTCGAGCTTGCCTTCACGCGCCGCAGCGGTGAGGTTGCGACCGAACTGGTCAAGCACCAAAGAAGTACTGGGTGTGCCTTCAGCGGGACCACCAGAAGTTGCGGGCTCCTTGCCCTGGTATCCACTGAGAAGTTGAATGACCTGCTGGCGCACGCGATTGAGATCCGCACCGAGTTTGACCAGCACCTGCGCGGCAACACCTTCGCCCTCGCGGATCAAGCCAAGCAGAATGTGCTCGGTGCCAATGTAATTGTGTCCGAGTTGCAGTGCCTCACGCAGAGAAAGTTCGAGTACTTTCTTGGCGCGTGGAGTAAATGGAATGTGACCACTGGGAGCCTGCTGGCCCTGACCGATTATTTCTTCGACCTGGGAGCGCACGGCCTCTAGGGAAATTCCGAGAGACTCGAGTGCCTTGGCGGCAACACCTTCACCCTCGTGGATCAGACCCAACAAGATGTGTTCGGTGCCAATGTAGTTGTGGTTGAGCATGCGGGCTTCTTCTTGGGCGAGCACCACGACTCGGCGGGCTCGGTCGGTAAACCTCTCGAACATGCGTCACACTCCTTTATCCGCGGATCTTAATTTCGACCCAAGCTCATTGTGCCCCATGTCACCCCATCCCGATACCTGAGTTGGGGGGTTGGGCGTACGCCCACCGCGAAATCGGGGTTTTGGCCGGGCCGGCGCCGCAGTCCAGTTCTGGGCCATCTTCTAGGCCATCTTCTAGGCCATCTTCTGGGCGATCTTTCGATCCTCGGGCCAGCAATCTAGTGCTCTCGGCATGCCTCCTCATTTCCACGCAAAACGTGATTGACCGTTCTTTTTCATCACACTTACTCAGACAAATTATGTAGCCACCACATGTGATGCCGAAACCTGGAAACTTTGCCATGAGGAAGCCGTCTTAATGAACAATTCCAGACATTCGCTTATTGCTTCTGTGAGAATTACTAATGGAATCCTCTGCGAGAGGAAATGAGTTCCTCTAGGGTCGCTTACATGACGCAAACCGTTGATCCTGATTTTCTATCATTACCTCTTGACAAGATCTCCGATGCGGCAATTAATGCAGCTACGAGCGCGGGAGCCTCTCACGCCGATGTGCGGATAGAACGGACCCGAACCGGATTGCTCTCCCTGCGAGATGCCAAGCCCGAGACTCAAACAGATGAGACCAACTTCGGAATTGGTGTTCGGGTAATTGTTAACGGCACATGGGGCTTTGCCTCTTCCCCTGATGTGAGTGTCGAATCAGCGCAGAGACTCGCAACTACAGCCGTTGCCATGGCTAAAACATCAAAGCCGCTTTCCACTGACGAAATTTCTTTAGTGTCAGAACCTGTTTATGCCAAGAAAAGTTGGGTTTCTTCCTATGACATCGATCCCTTTTCTGTCACAGATTCAGATAAAAAAGACCGTCTTGCGTCCTTGAGTTCAAAGTTGCTCGCATCAAAAGATGTAAACCACACCAGCGCGAACACCATGTATGTGAAAGAGCAAAAACATTACGCCGACTCGGCTGGGACAAGTACTACTCAACAACGAGTTCGTGTGCAGACTCAGATTGAAGCAATCTCGACTGGCGACCACGGCTTCGAGTCAATGCGCACTCTCGCACAACCTGCAGGTTTCGGTTGGGAGTGGATGGATAACTCAATCTGGAATTGGGATGCAGAGATCGAATTACTTCCTTCTTTACTTGCTGAAAAGGTTTCCGCACCATCGGTAGAGCCAGGTCGATACGATCTTTTGATCCACCCATCAAACCTTTGG
>CAITYI010000436.1 GCA_903896585.1 uncultured bacterium | reverse complement strand
GCTTAGGCTGATGTTAGAGCTTCGTAGGCAGCTGGAGCTAGCAAACTAGCTACCAATTCTTGGGCGTTGCCAGCTACTTTTACATCAACGATCCAGCCATTTTTGTATGGGTCGGAATTTAGGGTGTCAGGTGCTGTCTCAATTGCATCATTGCGGGCCAATACTTCACCTGAAACTGGCGCGTAAATATCACTGACGCTTTTAGTGGACTCGACTTCCCCACAGGTTTGACCTGCTGTGAGGCTATCCCCGACGTTTGGCAGGGATACAAAAACTATGTCTCCCAGTGCGTCTTGGGCGAAGTCAGTTATGCCAAATCGAATCGTGGATTCATCAATGACCTGAACCCATTCATGTTCGGCGGTGTACATCAAGTCTGCGGGTATGTTGCTCATGGAATAAGCGTACGGCAATCGAGGTTAGGAATTTGGCAGGGGCACAATTGCGGTTATTTCAACATTTTCGCTGTCTTCGACCACAACTTGACCGCCACCAGAACCCACCGTGTCTATTAAGCCACCTGGAATTTCAATAGCCGGTTTTAGCACTGCTGGATCACCAATAACAGAGATCTTTATCGGCACTTCAAGAGCGGTCCCGCTGACTGTTACTCCACTTGCACTATCTGAAAACCAAGAATTGGCAACCAATCGAATAGCTAGATTTGGGTCCGATATTTGAATTGCAGTCGCCCCAGCATCGCGAATTTCTTGCAGCGCATCAATGAGCGTGGTTGCGGTCAAGTTACCCGAAATTGTGATCTCAATGCCAGATCCCACAGCTGCTTCACTTCCTGCTAACACGCCGAGAGCATCCGCTCTGCGCTTGGCTTCATTAAGCGCTGAGTACTCATCTCCACCTAGGAGTGTCTCTCGCGCATCTTCCAATCGAGTGTTCTCGGCTTCTAGGCGCGCTTCTCGCTGTGCTAAGTCATCAAGAAGGCTCACAAGATCACTTTGTCTTGCATTAGCCAAAATTGAATCATCTCCGGAGCCGGCAATAGCTGCCGTCAAGGTGAAACCAAGAATTACGAACAAAACAGTGATTAGTAACTGTGTTGAATTGCGTTGCGGTGAAAGTGAACGTCTAAGTCGGTAACGTGCCTCAGCTGATGTTCTGGCGGGACGGTATCTTCGTGGCGCCGAATGCATACCCATACTTATGCCTTAAGTAAATGTCGTCGGATTGCTGCGACATTAGCAAAGATACGCATTGAGAGTACAACAACTACTCCTGTAGACATTTGTGATCCAACGCCGAGTTGATCGCCGAGAAATACGATCAAAGCCGCAACTAAGACATTGGATAGAAATGAGATAACAAAAATTCGATCGTTGAAAAGGCCATCGAGCACTGAACGCAAAGCTCCGAATACTGCATCAAGCGCCGCGACGACTGCAATCGGAAGGTACGGCTGTAACCAGACAGGAACAGTGGGCTGCAGGAATAGCCCCAACACAATGCCAACGAGCAATCCGATTGCTGGAATCATGGTGTGTCCTCACTTGATTTTGTCACTGGCCCGGCAGCGGGCAATGTGACTTCTCCGATTGTCTGCAACTCCCAGATTACGCCGAATTGGGACTCAAGCTCTTCAAGCAAGAGTCCGGCCGAGTTCTCTCGGAACAAACCAGCCAACCGATCTGGATCTGGCCCGATGGCTGTAATGACATAAGGCGGAGATAGTGGACGGTAATTAACCAAGATTGCGTCGCCTGCAGCGCGAATTGCTGAGGTTCCAGTAAGTCTGCGCCCATTAATCGCGATGTCAGTTGCTCCCGCTTGCCAGAGTCCATTCACGATAATCTGCAAATCACGATCAATGATCTGACCTGGAATAAAGGCGCCATCATCTTGACCTGTACTTGGACTATTGTCCATAGTTACTGACACACCTTGACCGATAATCTCGGTTTGCCCGCTAGCAATCCGAAGGCAGATCG
>CAITYI010000435.1 GCA_903896585.1 uncultured bacterium | reverse complement strand
GAGCAGGGCAACACTGCCCTGCAATATGGCTCGGGCCAAGGTGATCAGAAGTTGCGAGAACAGATTCTCGAGATTACTTCTTTAGTCGGGGTGCACTCCCACCCTGATGACATTGTGGTCACCGCCGGGTCCCAAATGGGCCTGGATCTGGTCACCAAAATATTCTGCGATCCGGGTGACACTGTTCTTGTTGAATCACCTTCCTATGTTGGTGCCCTCGGTGTCTTCCGGTCCTATCAGTGCAATGTTGTGCACGTTGACATGGATGAAAGTGGGCTGAATCCAGAGGCACTGCGAACTGCACTCGCAGAGCACAAGAATGTGAAATTCATTTACACAATCCCGTCCTTCCACAATCCAGCCGGCCTCACTCAGAGCCAGCAGCGACGTGAAGAAATCTTGTTAATTGCCAAGGAGTTTGGGGTTCCAATCCTGGAAGATGACCCTTATGGTTTGCTCGGTTTTGAAGGTGAACCCCCACAAGCAATTCGTGCTCTCGACGATCAAAGTGTTATCTATCTTGGTTCTTTTTCCAAAACAATTGCATCTGGTCTTCGACTAGGTTGGGTGATCGCACCACACGGCGTCCGCGAAAAAATAGTGTTAGCAGCAGAGGCGGCAACCCTGTGCCCGAGTAATTTTGTCCAGCTCACAATTTCTCGTTACCTTATGGAGCAACCGTGGCAACAACAAATTAAGGTTTTCCAAGAGTTATATCGCGAACGTCGAGATGCACTGTTGGATTCCATGCAAGCACTTATGCCTGCTGGCACCACCTGGACCATTCCCGAAGGTGGTTTCTATTCGTGGGTGACACTCCCACCCGGCTTAGACGCCACCGCCATGCTCCCGAGGGCTGTTGCAGAACTCGTGGCATACGTCCCCGGAACCGGTTTCTATTCAGATGGTCAGGGTTCACAGAATCTGCGACTCTCTTACTGTTATCCCGATCCTGACCGGATTCGAGAGGGTGTGCGCCGGCTGGCTGTCGTGCTGGAGGCTGAAATTGAAGTTCTCAACACCTTCGGTCCCGCTCATCTGGCAGCAACACCTTCATTCTTTAGCCCGCGATCCGACACTCGCTAAGGAGTCTTAGTTGCAGGTTGTGATTCTTTCCGGCGGTTTGTCGCCTGAACGCGATGTATCGCTGCGTTCAGGGCGGCGATTAGCCGAAGCATTGCGCACATTCATGCCTGATGCCGAAATCACTGAAGCCGATGTCACGGCAGACACAATTGATGTACTGGAGTCCTTGCGACCTGACTGTGTTATTCCCATGATCCATGGATCGGTCGGCGAGGACGGTTCATTGCGTTGTGTTCTTGAGGCACTCGGAATTCCATTTGTTGGATCAAGTTCACAGGCTTCACGTATTGCCTTTGACAAAGCAATTTCATCTACCCTGCTTCCCCAAGCAAACATTCCACGTTTCGCTGCGTTACCGCACAGCTTCTTTAAGAATATGGGTGCGAAATCGATCATGGCCGCCATCATTGGCGACCTTGGTCTGCCACTAATTGTTAAGCCACTCACCGGTGGTTCAGCATTGGGAGTCACCAGGTGTGTTGTCGAGGCCGATGTACCCACTGCTTTGGTAACTGCATTT
>CAITYI010000434.1 GCA_903896585.1 uncultured bacterium | reverse complement strand
TAACTTCTGCCGGCACGATCCGATACCGACCGACACCCGCCACGCGGAGTAGTGCATCAAGTTCATTGACTCGGGCAATGTCACTCTCAACAGTCACAAGCTCGGACTCTAAACGGGAGTTCTCACTACTAAGGATCCTGATTTGCCCCGACTGGTCAACCTGCGTACCCCACCACTCACTCAAACCGGTGATCGGAGAAAAAACAGTTGCTGCGATGTTCTGAGCTCCTCCAATTAGTGAACTCACCGCTGAGCGCGCACTGGAAAAAGGTCCATCTCCACCACGCAGATCAAGGATCATGAAGGTAAGAGAAGCCACGACAAGGGTCGCTAGTATCGACTTGGTGCGGCGAGACAGCACAACTACCTACGAGGTTCAGCGACAAGAACCTGTTGTAATGAATCGAACTCCTCAACACACTTTCCGGATCCCAAGACCACACACTCGAGGGGTCGATCGGCAATCACAATTGGCATACCAGTTTCGTGGCGCAATCGTTCGTCCAGACCCATGAGCAACGCTCCCCCACCGGTAAGAACAATCCCCCGATCCATAATGTCACCGGACAGTTCGGGCGGGGTGCGATCTAGGGCTGACTTGACGGAATCGACGATTGCATTGACCGGTTCATCGATGGCCCGACGAATTTCTTCAGCCGAAACGACAATCGTCCGAGGTAGTCCGGTGATCAGATCACGCCCCCTGATCTCCGCATGGGGTTCGTCAGGCAAGGGGAAAGCCGAACCAATTGCGATCTTAATTTCTTCAGCGGTGCGCTCACCAAGAAGAAGCGAGTACTCCTTCTTGATGAACTGGATGATCGCATTGTCCAGTTCATCTCCGCCAACACGGACCGACAAACTGGTCACGATTCCACCGAGTGAAATAACCGCAACTTCAGATGTTCCACCACCAATGTCAACGACCATGTTGCCCGTGGGTTCATGGACGGGTAAACCTGCGCCAATTGCAGCAGCCATGGGTTCTTCAATGATAAAGACCTTACGCGCACCTGCTGCATAGCCAGCATCCTTGACCGCACGTTGCTCCACCCCGGTAATACCGGAAGGAACACAAACAATCAGGCGCGGTTTCGCCAAATGACGGCGACGATGTACTTTTTGAATGAAGT
Organism: uncultured bacterium; assembly: GCA_903896585.1. Classification (GTDB taxonomy): domain Bacteria; phylum Actinomycetota; class Actinomycetes; order S36-B12; family S36-B12; genus UBA4592. The sequence goes on along the minus strand of CAITYI010000434.1, from coordinate 4,043 downwards.
ATCGCAACATGCGTTCGGTGGTATCAAAGTCGGCAATCACACCATCTTTGAGTGGACGAATCGCAACAATGTTTCCAGGTGTCCGGCCGATCATTTGTTTGGCCTCTGAGCCAACTGCCAAAATCCCACCCGTGGTGCTGTTGATGGCGACGACGGAGGGTTCGTTCAGCACGATCCCGCGACCACGGACGTACACCAACGTATTGGCGGTGCCGAGGTCAACGGCCATATCTCGACCGACAAAGGACGCATTTCCACCGAAACCCATGCAGACACCTCCAATCGGTCGGGGAAGGGACACGATAACCCCCGGGCACGGATGCCCACGAGAAGTAACCCAATGGTAGCCGTCAGGTGGGAGTCAGGACCCGCTGGGCGCGGGCAAGCTCACATTCGCGCAGGGTGGCCTGTAATTGGGTCATGACTTCGGGAGTTGGGTGGAATCCGAAAGCTCGGGCCGCCACTTCACCTAAATCCGCCCGGTAATCGTGACCCCAGCTCTGAAAATCCCCGGGCTTGACATTGGTGGCAAATATCGTGTCCACCAAAACCGTTGCCCAGGTCAAGGCCGGCTTCCACGACATGGCCTCCGGGATGTTTCGCCCGCGTGGTTGCTGCTCTAGCCATGGGGGTGGGGACCAGGTGAGATTCGGGCGGAATCGCACCACGGGGTCACCATCGTGTTCGAGAAACCACACCCGAGCATCTGCATTGGACGGAATCTGTTCAGGTCGGTCAATGGTGAATGAGTCGCCTGAGCACAATTGATGGAAACCATCAGCGGTCGCTCCGCCAGGTGTCCCCACCCACAGCGCGCGCGATATATGGAATCGATCCATGTCCACCGGCCCTAACGGCAATGCATACTGCTGAACTTTGGCCCCCAAACTTTCTCCATAAACAAAAAGTTGCGGAACCGGCTTCCCTTGTCGCTCACGCAACTCGATTTCAGCACCCAGAGATTCGAGTAAAGCTCGCTGGGTATCACCTGCATTGGAGACCTTGTTGAGGGAGAGAAAACTCGGAAGCAACCCATAAGACACCACAACGGTCGCACAGTCACCCCCGCTGAGGAATTCGAGGACATCTACCGGAGTGGAGTTCGCATAACCCGATCCGGCCGGCGACTGAACCAGTAAAAACTTACGTTCAAATGCACCTGTTCGGCTCAACTCCCGCACAGCCAATGCAACACGATCAGCAATAGCAGACGCATGGAGCACGCTGACAAAGACTCGAATGGGTTCCATTACGCGAGGAATACTCACCGCCGAGTCACTCCAATCGGTTGCGCTGTGCACAAAACGTGCACCCTCGCGACTTAAGAGCGAGTAGTTGACTTCAGAGGTAGGCCCACCGCTCACAAGCGGTGAGGCAGGTGGTTCGGTCAGCGTGGGGTCCAATTCAGCACCATTTTGTTCAATTCCTTGTAACTTTTTGCGGGCAATGAACCACCCCGCTCCACCGAACATAACCAGCCCGGTGACGAGGGTGGGTAAATGACGTGGGCGAGCCCGGGGAGCAAGTGCCAACGCCACGGTTGATGACCCAGCGAGCGCTCCCATTACTCCTGGAAAAAGCATTCGCACGCGATCCGGCCACTGCACCAAACTCTCGCCGCGGGCCAAAAACGCGGTAGCCACTCCCGTTGCGATTCCTGCGAAAACTGATTTCATAACTCGCTCGCCATGGTGTTACGCGGAAAGATTAGGAAAGAAGAGTGCAATCTCGCGAGCCGCAGATTCGGGTGAATCGGATCCGTGGGTGACATTGTTTTGCATTTCTACTGCGAGGTCACCTCGGATCGTTCCCGGCGTCGCGGCAACGGGATTGGTCGCACCCATCATGGTTCGCCACTGCGAGATGGAATCGGGTCCTTCGATTACTGCGGCCACCAGCGGTCCACCCGTAATGAAGTCAACAAGGTCCTTGAAGAACGGCTTGTCTTTGTGTTCGCCATAGTGTTCCTGAGCAATCTCAATACTTACGGTGCGAAGTTCGAGAGCGGCAAAATGAAATCCCTTGCGCTCAATTCGAGTGACAACTTCACCAATCAACCCACGGGCGACACCGTCGGGTTTGATGAGGACGAGAGTGCGTTCGGACATGTGTGCTCCTTGTAATTGAGGCCGGAAGGGGATCTGTGAAGATCATCTATCTGACGGTTACTTGCTACGGATGTTAGGCGTTGACTATGCGGTGGATTTCCCCAAGTCCCTTGTTCGATCAATTCTTTGACCATTTTTCACTGCGAAATACCACAAAAGTGCAAAAACACCACCAATGATGAACATGGTTGGCACCACAAATCCCGTGCCTACGGTAACTATTTGCAAAGCCCATCCGATCGGAACTGCGATGGGCTTAGAAATGAATCCGATGGTCACCAACATCAGAAGGGCAATTGCCAGACCCACTGCGAGGGCGAGAGCCGCATTCACATTTTCGTTGTTCACTGCAATAGGTATTGCCAGAAGTACAACAATCGCCTCAAGGGCAAGGACACTTGATCCGAGAACTCGCATGATTAGGACTCCCTTCCCACCGCGCGAATAATATCTCCAACCAGAACAACGGAACCGGTCGCTACCACGCCCATGCCCGAGTACTCCCCTGATTGATCAGCCAGCGCAATGGCCCGATCAAGGGCGTTAGCCGGATTGGGCTCTACGCTCACATTGTTATCTCCTAGGATTTCCCGCGCAATGCGTGCCAGTTTTTCGGCTGACAATGCGCGAGGAGATTGCGGCTCCGTAACAACAAAATGGTCGACAACCGGCGCGAGTGTCTCCATGAAACCCACTGCATCTTTGTCGCTCAAAACACCCACGACGGCAATCACCCCTCGGAAATCGAATGCCGTTTCCAGTGCGGCCCGAAGGGATCGCGCGCCATGCGGATTGTGAGCAACATCCACTAATACCGTGGGACCACTTCGAATGATTTGTAATCGACCGGGCACCACGGTCGTCGCGAAACCTTCTCTGACCACGTCAATGTCTAGTGTTTCGGAATTCGCTGCGCCCAGAAACGACTCACATGCTGCCAAGGCTGTTGCGGCATTCACTCCCTGATGCTCACCCCACAGGGGCAAGAAAATATCGGGGTACTCTCCGCGAAGGCCTTGTAGGGACAAGAGCTGGCCACCGACAGCGAGATCCTGCGAATTAATCCCGAACTCAACACCGAAACGGGCCGGGATGACTCCTGCCTGTGCACACGCAGCCACAAGTACTGCCGCCGCTTCAGGGTGCTGCGGGCCAAGAACTGCAGCTTGTGACTTCTCAATTATTCCGGCCTTCTCGCGGGCAATCAGATCAATTGTTTCTCCAAGATATTCCTGATGGTCAAGGTCAACGGGCGTAACCACCGCAACCGCCGGTGCGCAAATACTCGTGGCATCCCAGGTGCCACCTAATCCGACTTCAATAATTGCAATATCGACCGGAGCATTGGCGAATACCGAGTAGGCAAGTGCCGTGAGTGCTTCGAAGAAGGAAAGTCGCGGACCACCATCTTGGGTGGAATTTCTGTCTACCACTTCGATAAATGGCGCGACTTCATTCCAGGCGTCCAATAACTGCTCACTGCCAATCGGCACTCCATTAAGGCAAATGCGTTCTGTGGAGTCAACCAGGTGCGGAGAGGTAAACAGCCCGGTGCGCAACCCAAATGACCTCAGCACGGACTCAATCATGCGGGATGTGGAGCTTTTCCCATTCGTCCCGGCAACTTGAATAACGGGATACGTAAACTGCGGGTTGTCAAGGAGTTCGGCCACCGACGCTATTCGGGTGAGGGACGGCTCGATCATGTCTTCGGGCCAGCGCGAATACAGTTCACGCCAAAGATCTTCGAGGTTGGTGAGAGCCACCCATCCAGTCTAAACAGCACGCCTTACCCTTCAGTCAATAGACTTCGCCACATGTCACTTACCCGCACCCCTAAAGTTCCCGAGAAGCCGTCACTTGACGGTATCGAGGTCAAATGGTCCGCGGTCTGGAATGAAACCGGTCTTTATAACTTTGATCGCACCAAAACCC
>CAITYI010000433.1 GCA_903896585.1 uncultured bacterium | reverse complement strand
CGCTTTGAGGGTTTTGGGCTGCCGGCACTTGAATCCATGGCCTGTGGAACTCCCACAATTCTTGCCAATGCAACCTCTCTGCCCGAGGTTGGAGGGAACTCAGCCGAGTACTTCACTCCAGGTGACCCCAACGATCTCGCTAGCGTCATGATTTCCCTGGCAGCAGATTCCGCGCGCCGGACGGAATTAGCAACCCTCGGTACGGCACGCGCTTCAACGTTTTCCTGGGATCGCTGCGCCGCTGAGACTGCGGACGTGTACCGCGAAGCTCTCAAGTAGCCTATGTGGATCATGAAGGACGCTCCCGCACGCGCCGAACATGAATCCTTAAAGGGTTATTTGGAGTCGGTGCTTTCTCCCAAGCAACGGAACCGGGTTCTTCTCACCAACTTTAATCATTGGGTATTCGCCCAGGGTGCCCTAGCTGACACCGCAATCACTCTTTCACAAATGGACAGCCAAGTTTACCTAGCTTTCTGGGCTAGCAAAACACCAATGCTCGATGTCGCTTGGACAACTTCTCCCCGAATTGCGCAACTTTTCCGATCACCAAGTCGAGAACAGGGAATTCAGAAGAATTTACAGCAAGACGGGATCTCAGCGAAAAATATGGTTTCACCACCAATCCAACATTGGAAGTCATCTGAGGCCGTTACAATTCCTTCTACGCTCTCGCGCTCAAATATCCGAGCCATGCGCTACCGAGGAGCTGATCTTGGTCGCGCAATTCTGCAAGTCCACCCCGACTACGAGACACCACTGACTGACGACTTCCTTTGGCCACGAAAGTGGGTCGAACAGGCAGCCAAATCATTCGCATTCGTTTACGACCAAACCCGTGAATTAATTGAACGTGAATCCATTACCTGCTTAGCCGTGTATAACGGTCGCTTTCTGCATGATCGGGCAGCTGCAGCAGCCGCAATGTCAGCGGGGATACCCATACTTAGTTACGACCTGGGGGGCCTCGAATCAGATTTCGACCTCACAATTGATGAAACCCACGACTGGGATGCTTTGCAAAAGCGCATGCTCGGCATGTATGAATCATGGGAGCCCCAGGAGCGCGATGACTTGGGAAGTAAGTGGTTCACTCAACGTACTCAACATCTCGACCCACTCAATAAACGATTTGTTGAAGCACAGGAGATTGGGAAGTCAATCGATCTGCCTACTAATAAAAAGATTATTGTTTATTTCAGTTCTTCGGGAGACGAAATAGTCGAACTTGATTTGGACTGGACGGCATTCTTCGGGGGTCAGGAAAATGCCGTGGGACTTCTCGCAGAGGAGTGCCGTAAACACCCCGACTATTTCCTTGTGATTAGATCGCACCCGCACAAACGAATGAAGCCGAAAGACGATGTCCGTAAGTGGATGAAAGCCATTGAAGACATTAAACCTGATATCCACATTGACCCTTTTGCAGACGTCGATTCCTATACGCTTATGCGTCAAGCTGACGTCGTAGTCACCTACGGATCCACTACAGGAGTTGAAGCAGCCTTTGCAAGGAAACCTGTCATTGTCATGGGGCCAAGTGCCTACGACAAGCTCGGATGCGCTGTTGGAGTTTCAAATGCGAGCGAACTTGCAGAAGCCTTGATCGCCCCGAAGCTGGGGAACTGGCAGGGTGCGGTGTCTTTTGGGCTCATGATGATGCGCCGAGGCTTCAGTTACAACAACATAAAGCGAAATTCGGAAGATGAACTTTTCATCAATGGCTCACGTGTCAAGGAATCAGGGAAAATTGTGAAAGACTTAAGCAATATCCAACGAAGACTGCACTTCAAGCGCCTACGATTTGGGAAATGGGGAATTTCAGAATGAGCCTGCGTGACTTTGTCAGAGACAAGATCCCATATTCAGAAAGCATTTATGAAGTTTCAACCAACCAGTACAAAATGCTTAAGTCCCGCAAACTAATCAAGGAATTGTTGCGCTCGAATACTTCGCTCAAGCTCGATCTCGGGGGTGCAAATCCGGGGGAGAATGGATGGCTCAGCGTCGATCGAACGATACAGTGCGATATTTACTGGGATCTCAGGCTGGGAATACCTTTTCCCGATGCTTCCGTCGACCGAGTTTACTCGTCTCACTTGTTTGAGCATTTGAGTTTCGATGAAGGCCAAAAATTGATGAAGGAATCAATTCGAGTTCTGAAAAAAGGTGGCACTTTTTCGATTTGCGTTCCAAACGCTCGTATTTATATTGAGGGATATCTCGGACTGCGAGACGTGCCGCAAGAGTTCTACGGCTGGACTCCCGCATTCAATGAAACCACTGCAATTGACGCTGTCAATTACGTCGCCTATATGGGCGGTGAACATAAATACATGTTTGATCAGGAGAATCTTTTAGAAGTTCTCCGTCAAGCAGGATTCACCAGTGTGCAGGCTCGATCAATTGATCTCGAGGTGGATCGCCAAGAACGGGATTACGAATCGATTTACGCGATCGCGCATAAAGGCTAAAAGGGTCACGCTGATGCGAGTTAAGACCCCCCGCAAGTACCGAATTCAAAAGAAGATGCTTGTCCCTGCTCAATGGCAGGGTTCAGTCGAACATTTTTACCACTTCATGCTTGGTTATTTCGTCCCCGTGACTTTATGGCAAATGCAGACACAGACACTTGATTTTGCCGTGCGTGACTGCGGACCGATGAATCCCTGGTTTGAACTTCTAGAACCAGGTTCTTCTATTGAGTATGTAAAGCCTGGCGTCATGCTTCAGAGAACACTCACTCACAGACAGGAAATGCAAGTCTTTTGGGATTGGGATAATCCAACTAGGTTTCACAGAAAGTCGCTTGCAAAATGTAGGGCTCTGATAAAGCATCGCACGAATGTTGAAGACACTCGTCACTCCGCCCCTAGTCCGCTTCGAATCACTGTATTGAATCGGAAAGTGAGTTCGGACTTTTATCATGGTGAGAAGACCGAGGTAGTTGGTTCAGGGTCTCAGATTAGATCCATACCAAACCTATTAGAACTCTCTGAACTGATTCACGATTTTGGAGTTGTCACATTTGTTGACAGCGCGGAACTCACCCCCGAGCAACAAGTGCAGCTCTTTTCGCGAACCGATTTGTTAATCGCTCAGCACGGAGCCGGATTATCCAATATGTTGTGGATGAATCCGTTGACAACGGTCGTCGAAATACAACCTCCACTGCCGCCAACAATTGATAAAATTTTCGAGAATCTGGCTTGGGCGCTCAATGTGAAATACATTTGTGTAAAGCAGAGAGACGAACATGCAGATATTGATGTCAGTGAAGTAGCACGCATCATATCGAAAGCATCACTAGGGGTCGAGGGGAAAATTCCAAATTCTCCAACTCGATTTCCACTCAGCCTCCTAAGAGCGTTGCCCAGAACATGGTGACTCGCATACAGCATTGATTCATAGTTATTTAGATCAGCACACTCGCGCGCATTATGCCTTTGCGAAAAATATCAATATTAGTTCTTGCGACGAGCCCAGGATTGGCGGATTTTTGCTTGAACAATCTGTTTGATTTCATTGCCAGAAAGATAATGAGCCAAGGTCACTGATTTAGTTGAACCTGCATCAATTACCCCCGCGCCACGTGAGTAATTCGAGTTCACCACCACTCCGATATACCCACGAGCAATGTCGGTAACGGTTACCCCTCGCATCAGGTACTCCAAATGCTGTGACTCGTTGTGGAATACCTTGATCCACGGTTCTCTCGGATGAATGTCAATCAGGTTAGATTTCTGCAGCCACATGTTGTACCAGGTGAATTCATATGGTGACAATTCCAGGGCATCTACATAACTCCACCCACGTGGATCTAAAAAGTCAGATACAAATGACTTCAACACTGCGCTGGAAAATACCGTGTGCCCGTGACAGGTCAGCACAACTCGGGTATCCAACCCAACGGTTTCAGCGATCACTGCAATTTCACGTTCCCGGGTTTTCCAGTACTGGTGGAAGTATTCAGGCTCAACGGCAAGTTCTAGATCTTGAACCAGTACCGAATAGGGAGTGTGTTGATCAAACATGAAGTCCGTGACTCGGAATTCCCGAATAAACTCGGCATCCGAGTCAACACAAAAATAATTCTCGGCCAGTTCCAGTTCCCAGAATGCCAGTTTCACTATCTCTTGATTGATATACCCCGAACGAATTCCATGTACCTCGTGACTCACCAGGTACTGTGAAAAACGATCCTCTGAGATCAGGGTGCAGTTGGGCTGAAGAATTCCTTCGAATTGAGCAATGTCTGCTTCCGGAACGACCACAAACAACTCAATGCCGTCTGCATTGAACCTGGCAAAAGATTCCACGAGCCTGGTGGCATATTCGATATCTCCCGAGTAGGACTTCAAGAGCATGGCGAATGGCTGCACGGGCGTCAGTCTTTCACAGCCTCGATAACACCGGCGGAGCACAGGAACATGCCGCGCCAAGATTGATCCCCCTCGAGATCCATTTGGGCTTGTCGATACACCTTGGGGTCAATGTTCCCCGCAATCATGGGATAGGCCGGGTGGTAGTTATACCAATGGAATTTGAGGTTTGAATAGCCGAAGGATTTCACCACCTCAGACAATTCGAATGGGTTGTGAAAACGGGACAGGATTTCGTCGTATCCGTCCCCTGTTGGTCGGGTGCGCAATGGTGGTTTGTCCACGGCCAAGCGCTGGTCAAGATCAGCTTGGACAACTTGGAGAACTGATTCGGGAACATCTGGGATTAGTTCATCCAGAATGAATTCCTTGGTCAACCTGTTAAAGGTAAACATGGAAAACATGGAGTTTCGAAACTGCAACAGTAATCGCCCACCGGGGTTGAGGAAAAGGTCCATGGATGACACAAATGCGTGGTCATCAGTCACATGCGGGATAACCCCAAGAGCCATGACCGCTTCAAAATCACCAGCCCGCTCACGCTCCGCTTTAATTGCATTGGAGTCTTGAACATCTAGGAAACTAATGCTCTCCGGGTCAAGCCCGTGCTCGAGCATATTTGCTCGAGCAACCTTGACCATCTCCGGTGAGACATCGTTGCCCGCAACTCGAATTCCGTCACTGGCAATCGTGACAAGTGGGGTTGCATCCCCCACACCGTGTTCATAAAGGGATTGAACGCCTGCTTCAGCCAGTATTCGGCGAACCATTTTGAGCCGAAAGTAGTTGGCCGGGTATTCCTCGTTCGTCCAGATCATTGCTTCGTTGTACTGATCGGAATAGCTGGAGGCGCT
>CAITYI010000432.1 GCA_903896585.1 uncultured bacterium | reverse complement strand
GGATGTCAAGTCTGCCAATGTTGCCCAGGTCGCGCCGGCTAACCCGCCCGCGGGTCTGGTCTCCTCACTGGCGGCCACTCAAACTGCCATAACCAGCACGCAAAACGCGGTGAATGTCCTCCAGACCGCGGATGCCGCCTACGCCAAGGGTGTCACCCTCGCCCAGCAGGGTGTGGCTCTGGCTACCGATCGCCTCACGACAAGCGGTGATTCTGCGGCCATTGACGCCCAGCTTTTGGCCGTTCAAGCCGGAATCGACTCCATTGGTACCAACACCACCTTCGGTGGCATTCCCGTTCTTGGCAATCCGGTGACGGCCGCGGTGAATTCCACCGGTGCCAGTATCACCGTCACCCCCGATCCAATTGCCTCGGTGAACGCGGGAGGCTCGGTCCAGCCCGGCAGTATTGCCGAGTTCCAGGCGGCCGCCGCTGCAATCACGAGCTCCCGATCAACAAATGCGGGCAATCTGATTTCGCTGCAGAACTCACTTCAGGTTCTCGAGTCCACGATCGCCAACCAGCAAGCGGCAATCGGTCAGGCTCTGGACGTGAGCGTGGTCAAAGAAATGATGAACTTGACCTCGACTAACATCATGGCGGACCCCGCAGCGGCCCTGCAGGCTCAGGCCATGCAGATGTCTAATGCGGTATTCAAACTGCTGTAAATCCGATTATCCAATCGCCTGCTAGAAAGCCAAGTGGTGCCGATTAGATAGGTGGAGGTGTGTTGTGGTCGGAATATCGTCCATGAACTTGATCGACGTGCAAGCCATTGTGTCCAACATCATGGCTGTTGAATCCATGCGCGGTAATCGGCTCGTAGAGCAAAAGTCCGCCCAGGATCTGCAAATTGCGGCCTACCAAGAGCTCAATACCAGCATGGCGGCGGTGGCATCCGCCGCTGAAGCGATTACCAGTTCAGCGCGATGGGTCCCCGCCAGCACCACGGTCACTTTTGCCGATGGTGCCGATGCCGGCAAAGTTACCGCGTTTTCCAGTGCAGGGGCTGTTGCCGGCAACTCGCCTTACCCATTCACCGTGACCTCGATTGTGGATTCTGGGTCGGCAACCGCGACTCTCCAGTACACCAAAAATGGTTCCACGGTGACTCAGACCTCGACCTCGAATACCTTTTCCAATCTGGCGGATTTCCCCGGGTTGACCATCACGGTGTCAGGTACCACGACGGGAACGGTGACCCTGGCGCCGCAGGTGCCCAGTTCATCGACATCGGCCACCATGGTTGCGGCCGCTCAGAACCTAGTAACAGCACTCAATAACACGCTCAACTTGATCAAGGTTCAGACTTCAGCTAATGGTGCGCTGGAAACCGATTACACCCCCCAGCAGGTCTCCCAAGACCTCCTCAGTACAACATTTGACTCAAATACCCTCGCCTCATTGTCTGACGCCGGGATTGTGTTGACCAAGGTCGGTTCGTTCACTTTTGACCAAGCCACGTTCAGTGATGCATATGACAGCAGAGCCTCGACCCCGTTTTCTTATGACATTATCGGTCAGGTCGCGGCCTTCGCGGCCCGAGTCGAAGCAGTCGCGACATCGGCAACATCGGTCACCGGTGCGTTGTCCCGCGAGGTGTCCTCACGCCAGACCCGCGTGTCGGATCTGACCCAACAAATCACCGACATGAGCACCGCACTAGCACAACGCGAGGATTCACTCACAATCTTCTATTCAGAACTTAACGCCAAGATTCAGTCGCTTCAATCCAAGCAAAGTTTCCTGCAAACTTCACTCGATGTCTTCGTTGAAGCATTGACCAAAAACTGATTTATATGCAGAAGAATCCATATCAGGCCGCCGCCAGTTACCGCGATCACGCGGTCACGACTGCATCGCCGGCTCGAATTGTGGTGTTGGCCTTTGAACGCCTCACCCTCGACCTCGAGCGGGCATTGGTCGCCCTTGAGGCTGGTGAGCACCCCCACCCGCATTTGATTCACGCCCAAGAACTCCTCATGGCCCTGCTCTCCGGCTTGGACACCAACGCTTGGGAACACGCTCACCGCCTCGGCACCATCTACCTATCCGTTCACCAAAGTCTGATCACTGCCAATATTGAAAAGAATCCG
>CAITYI010000431.1 GCA_903896585.1 uncultured bacterium | reverse complement strand
TTTATATGAATTAAGGAGTCTCCTGCATCAGGTCAACGCACTCGTTACACCATTTCGTCTGCAGTGGTGCCGATACCACCCATGAAATATTTCATGTGAGGAAACGACACGCGAAAACACACCCTCTCTCTTGAGCGCGGCTCCATTGAAACGATTTTCCGCAATTTCCAAATTCCCCAGGCAGCAAGATTGCGACATGACGGTTGTGATGGTTACGTTGGATACGGAAAGACCTGATACTCACTACCTACAGAAGCAGTCTTTTCCAGTTGCCATTTATCTCGATGCTAGTGACGCGTATCGCTATTGAGGAGTATCGCTATTGAGGCGCATCCATGCGCGGCGAGAAATCCCACGTGGCCACTTCAAGTTCGGTGATTCGAAATGCGACCTCGGTGGACACTCTGCTCATGAGCCAGGTTTCCAATTCCGTCCCGGACTGGCCGTACCGGTGAATTAGTCGCCTTAAAACCTCGCCAGCTTCCTGCGAGTCGTTGACAACTTCAATGCTTCCCCGGCCTCGAGCACCCCGGTAGGGGGGCTGATCGGGTGATACTTCCCAGCCAATCACAGGATGTTTAGCGACTCGCTTAGCGACAGCTGAATCCCGCTGTGTTGCGCACCAGATTGCCCCGTCCTTAAATTCAAACCACAAGGATTGAACAAGGGGTCCTTGCTTACCGGAACTCGCCAGTCGGATTGGAATAATGGTGTTCTGCAGCCAGAGGGTAGTCGTTGCTACATCCCACGGTCCAGACTTAATCGTGACGGTCATGGCCCAAGCCTGCCAGACCCCTGCCCGGTGGCATGTAGGCCACTAACAGTTCCCCAAAAAAGATCAAGTGGCTACGACCGATGAAGATCGGTGAGTCACACCCGACAGCCAGGTATCGACAACCAACCGCGCAGCTTGCACCTGACCAAGTTCACCGGCAACAATTTCATCCCATGCTGCGAACAACAATCCAATATAAGACGCCACGAGCCAGCGAGCGGGTTGATCTGCCCGCAGCAATCCTTCGACCTGGGCCCGACCAATGTAACTGGCGAGTGGGGTAACCACGTCCTCCCAGTGTGCATCTAGGTCATTGGCTTGCCCGGGAAGAATTCGCAAAAAAGTGGTGCGAGGCCCTAAGGGCATCAGGCCCCGCGTGATCTCCATGAGTACCGCGTCAAAATGTGTATTTTCCCCTGACGGAATTCCTTGCATGACCTGTCCAATCCGTTGCAGTGCGTCGATGGCGAGCGCGGCTAACAGGTCTTCTCGCGTGGAGTACCGGTTAAAGATGGTGGTGCGGCTCACCCCCGCTGCATTGGCGATCGATTGCAAGGTCGCATTCGGGCGGATGGCCAAAACTTCAATCGCTGCCTCAAGAATCCGATCATTTTTGATCACCATGTTCAGAAGTTAACACATCTGTTCAATAGTCCACTACTTTTATCCCATGAGCAGGACAACTCCCCGCGAGGTTCTTCCCGACCGACTTCGTGGAATTGCCCTTTTGGGCATTGTGGTGGTGAATGCCGCCTTCATGGGAATTAGTGCCGGCGGGTTCACGCAGGATTCAGTTGATGGTGCCGCGAATTTTGTAACCGCCCTACTTATCATTGCTTTGGCGGAGGGAAAGTTCTACCTGTTGTTCTCATTCCTCTTCGGCTACAGCGCAGCGTTTATTCTGCGGGACAATTCCTCACCAAATCGGCGGCGTTACCTTCGCCGACTTTTTGCGCTCTTCCTCTTCGGATTCGCACATGCTGTCTTTTTCTTTGTCGGCGACATCCTGATCACCTACTCAATTCTGGGATTATTACTGCTCATCATTTCCAAATCCACAGACCGCAATCTCCGCCGATGGACCATTACAGCGATCGCAGTTTCGATCTTGATTACCATGACTATTAGTGTCCTCCTGGCGGCATTTCCCGAAAATGACGCAGGCCTGATCAACTTAAACAATGCCATGACGACCGGCACTTTTACCGAGGTGGCATTCGCCCGACTCGAGGCCTTACCGCAAATATTATTGGTGGTATTCCTGATCCAAGGCCCCATGGCATTCGCGGCTTTCACCGTGGGCCTCCGAGCATCGCGCCACCAACTGCTCGCCAACCCCGCTGCCCACATAAATATTTGGCGGCGCCTGGCTTTATGGGGTTGGGCAATTGGGCTACCACTTCAGGCATTAGCAGCGTGGCTACAAGTAAGCGCGGTAGCGACCGACGAACAAATGTCAGTATCCGGATCAGCCGGGTTGGCACTTGGGTTCCTCACCGCACCGATTCTTACCGCCGGTTACATTGGCAGCATCGCACTACTTATTGTGCGCAAGCCGCACTTCCTCTCCGTTATGGAACCTGCCGGGCGAATGTCCTTAACGGTATATATCGGCGAATCAGCACTTCTATCTTTGATCTTCGCCGGCTACGGACTCGGCTACTTCGGTCAGTGGGGTGCCCTCCCCGTTGTTCTGACCGGCATCGCCTCGTGGGCAGTACTGTCGATCTTCGCATGGTTATGGATGAAGCGATTCAATCAAGGACCACTCGAGCGCGTTCTTGCACTCATTACCGGAAAGAAGCAGCATTCATGAGATGCCCTTAGTTTTTGGTGTCATTTAGCTATTGGTGTCATCGCAACTGCAGCACACCAAGACGCAGCGAATTGGGGCTTAACTGTTGATTCAGGGACGAGCCAGATTCTGAGTCGGTTAGATAAAGAGATTACGCAGAGCTCCCCTCGGAGAGGACTTTGGTGAAAGGTGCCAAAGCCAGCATCACCAACACAGTGACCGTCACGCCAATCAGGGTTGCACCCAGTCGTTGTTCCGCAACTTCGTCTACCGTCGTGCCTGCACTTTCAAGAAGGACAATTGCTGGCGTGAGAACGGTGGCGTAGAGCCAGTAGGGGCGAGCCTGCAGCATGAGAATGAATGCGACCATGAGAAATATGGTGCCAATCAAGTAGAGCAGTCCAGAGTTTGTCACAACAGCACCGACAAGAACTGCGATTACGAAACCGAGGACGGTTCCGGCAGCACGATAGGCCGCCTTGCGGAAACCATCGCCGAGTGATGGCTGAAAAACCACCAGGATGGTGAGGATGATCCAGCCACCGGTGTGACCGAGATCGAGGTCAACGACAAACCACGTGGCTATGCCAACAAGTAATGCCAGGACAAGGCTGTACGCGAGCACCCGACCCGAATCAAGCCCAGTGTGTTGATGAACATGTAGGCGATTGCGTAGCAAAAAGATCACAAACGTGGCCCACAGCGAAGCGACAAGAGCCACTAATGCGACATAAAGAGGTGATGCAATGGGTGTGTCCGCCGGAACAGGTGACGCAACGAAGAAGCCCAAAGCGATTACGGTCATGATCAGGGCGTCGTGCATTCCTGCCTTAGCTGCATATCCGCGGAGGAAAGCTGCTGTTGCTAGCACCGCGGCGGCGAGCCAAGGATTGGGTGCGGCCCAGTCAGCCAGCCCTGCAAATAATGCGAAAGGCAATGTAATGACCAGTCCGGTGCGCCAACCCGTGCCGCCCATGCACGCAATGAATACTGCGAGACCCGACAGGATCGCGATGTTGACACCATCGGTCCAACCGAGGAGTCCCATGAGAATTGCGGGCGCAAACCCCGCAATCACCATCAATGCAACATCAACTACAAGGGTTCTGGCCTGTTGCCGGATGGAGCTCATGGGGCTATATAACAGTGTTTGGAGTCGATTGACGAGCCTTAAGCCTTATCTGGTTTCTTCGGTTCAGTGAATAGCGCACCCTGCGCCGCTTGGGAGCCCGCAAGACCCCCACCACGACCGCGCAATATATAGGCACCAACGACGGCTAGCGCCGCACCAAGTAATGGACCCGCCAAGTACACCCAATAGGAGGTGAAGTCATTGGCCACTAGATCTGGCGCGAAGGAGCGGGTGGGGTTCATGGAGGCACCCGATAACGGGCTTGCCCACAAACCTGCCAGCGCGATGTAACCACCGACACCCAGAGCACCAATGATGCCGATGTTCTGTGCACCTGATGCGGTTCCTAGAATCACACTCACCAATCCGAAGGTAAGCACCACTTCCATCAGGAATGCTGCGACATCGGTGGTGGATTGTGCCGGATAGGTTGCGCCATTGGAGGCAGATGAACCGATAACGGCTTGCAGGAATGAGACCGCCGCTATCGCGCCGGCTAACTGGAAGAAGATGTAGCCGGGAACTCTGCGCTACGGAAAGTCACCTCGAAGCGAGAACGCGATACTCACGGCCCGGGTCGTGGGGGATTTCCCTCAGGGCTGGAATCGGAAAAAGTGGGTCGCCCCGGGCTCGAACCGGGAACCTACGGATTAAAAGCTCATCCCGCGACCCCATGCTGGAAGCCAGAAGTGAGCATTTGCAACGTGTTTCGGCTCACCGAGGCGCATGTAAACGCACTGAAACGCACAGGGAAAGGGCCAAACCTCTCGCTGACGATAGGGCCAGATCCGGGCCAGATAGGGCCTGTCAGGATCGATTGACGACGAACTGACGTTCCTTGGCGTCTCGCTCGCATGCTCTCTTACGAGTTAAGCAAGGCCTCGGCGTTGACGTCGTCGGGGACGACGGCATCCAGGCGGGCGAGCAGCCGTAAGTGGTCCGGTATCGGGCCGTCAGCGGGAAGGTTCACGCGCGCCGCTCACACCTGAACCGACCAACTCTCCAAGAGGGCCAGTACGAGACCCGCCAACGCCTGCAGGACGTAGCCCAGCGTGACATCACGCGTCGGCGCGGGCGCGGACCCGACCAGCCGCACGTGCGCTCCGTGGATTGTCTGGTTCAGCGGCGAGGTGCAGGGCGTCTCCGACCGCACTGCCGTTCTCGGGGCTTCCGCGCCGCTTGTTCGTCTGCCGTGGAATGCGTGGACCCATCGTGTTCCCTCCTGGATCCTCTGTCCAGAGTGCGGCATGGGGTCGCGATCCCGTATCGAACCGAGCCCCGGCAGCCGGAAATGATGAGAGTAGAACAGGCCCCGCGCCACCTCGCGCCAGCGCGCTGTAGCGGCTCGACGTCCCTCCCGCCCCTGGCCCCGAGGAGGTCAGCGGTGGTCTGGCCGTGCTGCCGTCGCTCGTTGGCAAACCCGGGCGAGGATGCGGTTCGTCGGGTGCGTGCCCACTCAGCAGCGCACTCCGCTGATCTGCTGAGTGGGCTGCCTGCGTAATAGGCGACTACCCTCGCATGGGTAGTTGCACCATCGACGACTATGGGCGGGAGGTGGCTGATGACCGAGCTGCTGCGCCGCACCCTCTCTTTGCGCGTGACCGTGACCCCGATTTCCTTCCTCGGTCGGTCGGTGGCCGGACGCCCTGGACCGATCTGGTCGCTGATGGCGTGGTACGCGCTGATGGCGGCCCTGCTTCTGGTTGGCGTGGTCAGTTCCTTGATCGCCCCTAGCCCCCTCGGCACGGCTGAGCTGAACTTGCCCCTGCTCGCGTACTGCGTGATCGGTGTCGTCGTCGTCGGCTGGATGGGAGCGCGCACGCCAGGGTGGGCCACCTCACCTTTATGACGCTGCTGTCGGGAATCGCGGTGTTCACACGGGGTGACGATCCCTACTTGCTGGTGCTGTGGGTCACGGGCGTCATCTTGTGCTGGTCGCTGGGCTTCTTCGTGAACGCGCTCGTCCGAGACCTGAGCCGCCAGGTACGGTTCGACCCGTTGACGGGACTGTTGAATCGGGTCGGCCTCGATCTGGTAACGGCCACCCGCTCAGGCGACCGGGACGTGGTACCGCCCCGCTCGGTGGCGGTCCTCGACCTCGAGCACTTCAAGGAGGTCAACGACCGGGACGGGCACCAGGCCGGAGACCAGATCCTGCGTGAGGTGGGTGCGGTCCTGCGTTCACGCATCCGGCCCGGCGACACGGCGGCACGGACCGGCGGCGACGAGTTCGTGATCCTTCTGCCGTCGACGCCCGTCGACCACGCCACGGTCGTTGTCACCCGCATCATCGACTCTCTACCGATGGCCTGCTCCTTCGGACTCGCGGACTGGCCTGCCGGAACCACGTTCGAGGAAGCAACGCGCAACGCTGACCGCGCGATGTACGCCCACAAGAATCGCGACACTCAGTAGCCCGTGCAGACGTTCTCGGGGTAGCGGCCCGACGAACTCGCCGACTCATCCTTGCCTCGGAACCCGACGCCGAAGTTTGCGAAGTTGAATCAGATTGTCGTGTGGTTCGCTCGACGATAAGCGCCTGAATTCTGGCGGCCCTGCCCAATTCGCTCCCGTGGCCATGGGCGTCTGCAGGTTCGGAAGGTCCCGCAGGAAGAGCGGGATTCGGCTGCGGAACCGATCTTTAGCCCGATGAATGTACACGCCGCGGCGCAACTCCAAGTCCAGCATTTCTATGGAAACCTCGCGCTGAGAATCGCCGCTCGCAGGCACCGAAATCAGCGACCACGACACTTCACACCATCGTGATGCCAGCCCGGTTGGTGTTGTGGCTCTGCCTCACGGTCATCCGTGAGGTGCTGGCGGTTTGCTGCCTGCTCGTGATCCTGGTGATCGTCGAAGCGGACCTCGAGGTGATCGTCGCAGTCTTCGGGATCGTGATCGTGCCTCTCGTGGTCGTGCTCGTGGTCGTGCTCGTGGTCCTCCAGGGCGCACGCACGGCCGCCTCACACACGCCTGCCGGGCGAGGCCGAATGCGAGGCACCGAGGGGGTAACACCGTTGACCGGGTAGGAGGACATCGCGCGACATCGCGAGGCGCCCACCCGGCACGACCGCTGAGGAGGCGGGACACCCCGTCCCGACTCACCGATCACGAAGGGAACCATCACCCATGAGCAACACCTTTCTCGACGCCACCGCCCGAGCCATGCGCCTGCTTGAGGGCGCCCAGGTGCAGCGCATCCGGAAGGAGGCTCGGGCGCAGCGGGCCTTCGACCGGGCGAGCGCCCGGTACCGGGCCGACATGTCGGCTGCCGCCATCGCCGAGGGGACCGCCTGGCGCACCCTGCTCGACGTTCCGGGCATGACCGTCAGCACGGCCGCCGCGCTGAGCGGCACGAGCGTCGCGACCATCCACCGCCGCATGAGGGAGGCGAGCCATGCCGCCTGACACCCACGCCACTGGGCTCGCGCCCACGGAGCCTCGAGCAGGCCGTCCACCGCAACCCAGAGAGGTCACCATGAGCCACAGCCCGGGCGACACGGCACCCGTGCCGATCGTGGCAATGCCACGTGCCTGGTTCACCGCAGAAGAGGTCGCCTCGGCCCTGGCGCTGTCCGAGTCCCTCATTCGCCAGCTGACACTGCATGGTGACCTTCCCTGCCGGCGGGTCGGTCGCCTGATCCGCTACACGCAGTCCGATATCGACGCCTTCATCGAAAGCCGCGAGAACCACGCCTACCGCGGGTTGTCCACAGGCGGCCGCACGTCATCCACACACTCCGCCTAACTGTTGACAGGCGACCCTCACCTGCCGTGCCATAGCAGGTGAGGGTCGCGACGGCACGCAGAACCAAGGAGCGAGCATGAGTCGCCGACCCGGCCTGGAAGGGTCCGTTCGCGAGCATCCCCCGGGCTCGGGGCGGTGGAAGGCCCGGCCGAGGCTCAGTGTGCGCCGCACCTTCGCCTGGGACAAGGAGGCGGCGACCTGGGAGATGGAGTACGTCAAGGGCGGCAACGCCGACATCGTCCCGCTGCCCACCCCGCTGTGGGAGGCGCT
>CAITYI010000430.1 GCA_903896585.1 uncultured bacterium | reverse complement strand
CATGGCGAGAAACCCAGTGATTCGGGGAAACCCCATGGGATCAATTCAGATGGTGAGCATGACCCCCATTCGCTCTCGGTGCGCGGGTGGACTCGCGCTGGAGCTTTGGCCGGGCTATTTGGCCTGGTGCCACAACCTCGATACCCGGGCGTCGCTCAACCCTCGAGGGTCTATGCAACCGAGCCGTCACATGATGCGCACAGCACAAGGGAATATGACACCGCCCACCCCACGGCCTCAAAGTTGAAAGTGAAATTGAACTCCAGCTACAAACATGGGCAGGAAAGCCAGTTAGCCCAGGAGTTACTCGCGGATCAATCCCCGGCTTTGGTGGTCTGGCATCACGGGGCTATTCCAGAATTGCTCAAACATTTTGAGATTGAGAATGCCGCCGAAATTCCAACCGCCTGGCCCGAAGACCGATTCGATCTTCTGTGGGTTCTCACTCGCCAGAATTCGGAATCCGCATTTACCTGGAGTGCGGTGAATCAAGGTTTACTTGAAGGCGACATCGCGAATTGAGTCTGCGCGAGTATTCGCTAGACACCCAAGGGGTGCCACACGGTTTTGGTCTCCGTGAACGCGCGGATCCGCGAAAGACTCGGGGTTGCATAGAAGTCCGGGTGGGTTGGTGCGGTGCGCACTCGCTTGACGGTGCCGGCTGCTTCCGACTCCAATGCAGTGAGCAGCTCGTGGTCGGTGACCCCGGTCAGGTCGAGGGCGTTGACATCCGCGTGGGTGGCGAGGTGCGGCATGATTTCTGCCGGGTCTCCGGTGAGAATGTTGATGTTGCCACCGATTACATCGCTGGTTGCCAAACACTCACTGAAAGTGATGGCGGGGATTGGGTTGGAGTAACTGGCGATCACGATCACCGAGTTTCCGGTCATGACAATAGGTGCCACCACACTGACCAAGCCGAGCAGGCTGGGTGAATCAGGGGCAACGGCGGCAACGACCCCGGTGGGTTCAGGGATGCTGAAGTTGAAGAAGGAGCCCGCAACGGGATTGGTGTTGCCGATCACCTGCGAGTACTTGTCCGCCCAGCCGGCGTACCACACCATGCGGTCAATGGCGGCTTCCACTTGGCCGGTGGCTTTCCTGGTGCCGAGTCCTTCGGAATCCTTGATGTCTTGGGTGAACTGGTCCTTGCGGCCTTCCATGACCTCGGCAATGCGGTAGAGCACCTGGCCACGGTTGTAGGCGGTGGCTTTGGACCACGAGGTGAATGCGCCGCGGGCGGCCAAGACGGCATCGCGGGCATCCTTGCGACTGGCCATGGCCATGTTGGCGAGGAACTCGCCGCTGGCGTTTGTGGCCTCGTAGGTGCGCCCGGACTCACTGCGGGGGAAAGTGCCACCGATGAAGAGTTTGTGGGTCTTGCGGATATCTACCCGCTTGTTATCGCCGGTGATCATGATGGATCCTCCACGTGTAGGTAGGCACCTAATCCTTGAACGCCGCCCTCGCGACCGAAACCGGATTCCTTGTAACCACCGAATGGACTGGTGGGATCGAATCTGTTGAATGTATTCGCCCACACCACACCGGCGCGCAACTTATTGGCCATCCACAGGATTCGACTGCCCTTGTCTGTCCAGATACCGGCGCTGAGACCGTAGGGCGTGTTATTGGCTTTCTCCACGGCTTCGTCGGGAGTGCGGAAGGTCAGCACACTGAGCACCGGACCGAAAATCTCCTCGCGAGCAATTCGGTGGGCCTGCGTGACATTGGTGAAAATTGTGGGTGCGAACCAAAACCCTTTGGTCGGGATCGCGCAATCGGGACTCCAGCGCTCGGCACCCTCGTCCTCGCCACTTTTGGTGAGGTCAATAATCCGGTTGAGTTGTTCACGGCTATTGATGGCACCAATATCGGTGTTCTTGTCCAGTGGGTCACCGAGGCGCAAGGTTTGTAGTCGGCGTTTGAGGGAGTCAATTACTTGTTCGGCAATATTCTCCTGCACCAAGAGCCGGCTGCCCGCGCAGCAGACATGTCCTTGGTTGAAGTAGATGCCGTTGACAATACCTTCGATTGCTTGATCAATGGGGGCATCATCGAAAACAATATTCGCGGCTTTCCCACCCAACTCGAGGGTTAAGCGTTTATCGGTGCCAGCGATTTGTCGTTGAATTGCCTGACCCACCGCGGTGCTTCCGGTGAAGGCCACCTTGTTGACATCAGGGTGCTCGACCAGCAGGCGACCGGTCTCACCGGCACCGGTAATGATGTTGACCACGCCCGGTGGAAGGTCAGCCTGCTGGCACACTTCCGCAAAAAGCAAAGCCGTGAGTGGCGTGGTCTCCGCAGGTTTGAGCACCACCGTGTTGCCGGTTGCAAGTGCCGGTGCGATCTTCCAGGCAAGCATGAGCAGGGGGAAATTCCACGGAATGATTTGCGCGGCAACACCGAGTGCTTTCGGGTTGGTGCCGTATCCGGCAAACTCGAGCTTGTCCGCCCAACCGGCATGATAGAAAAAGTGAGCAGCAGCAAGGGGAATATCGACATCGCGAGATTCCTTGATCGGCTTGCCGTTGTCCATGCTTTCTAGAACAGCAAGCTCGCGAGCCCGTTCCTGCATGATCCGGGCAATGCGGAACAGGTACTTGCCGCGATCGGAGCCAGACATTTTTGACCACGTTTTTTCATACGCTTTGCGAGCGGCCGCAACAGCAGCGTTGACATCGGCTTGATCCGCTTCAGCAATCTCGGCAAGGACTTCTTCGGTGGCGGGGTTGATTGTTTTAAATGCGGTGCCGTGGCCCGCGGTGAATTGACCGTTAATGAACAGGTCGTAACTACTCTTGATGTTCACAATCGAGGTGGATTCGGGTGCGGGTGCGTAATCGAAAGTCATGTGGATTCTCTTTCGCTCTAGTCGTCTAATCGATCGTGACGTAGTCGGGACCAGAGTAATGGCCGGTGAGCATTTTTTGTCGCTGCAATAACAGGTCGTTGAGAAGGGTGGAGGCACCGAATCGGAAGTAGTCGGGGGTGAGCCACTCCTCACCTACGGTTTCGTTGACCAACACCAAGTACTTGATCGCGTCTTTGCTGGTGCGAATGCCGCCGGCTGCTTTCACGCCGATCCGGATACCTGTCTGCGAGTAGTAATCGCGCACTGCCTCGAGCATGACAAGGGTCACCGGAAGGGTTGCTGCCGGGGTGACCTTGCCGGTGCTGGTCTTGATGAAGTCAGCACCTGAACGCATGGCGAGGTAACTGGCCCGCTTGACGTTATCGAGGGTTTTCAATTCTCCGGTCTCCAGAATCACCTTGAGGTGGGCCGAGCCGCAAGCTTGTTTCACCGCTTCAATTTCTCGAGCGACCTTGGCGTAATCACCGGAGAGGAACGCCCCGCGGTCGATCACCATGTCGATTTCGTCGGCTCCGGCAGCAACAGCTTCTTTCGTGTCCATAAGTTTGACGTCAAGGCTGGCGCGACCACTGGGAAATGCGGTGGCGACCGCGGCCACGTGAATGCGATCACCGACAACACTGCGAGCGGTCTCCACCAGATCGCCGTACACGCACACCGCAGCGACACTGGGGGTACTCAGGTCCGTGGGATCGGGGTGCAGGGCTTTGCTGCACATGGCTTTGACTTTGCCGGGGGTGTCCGCACCCTCAAGGGTGGTGAGATCCACCATGGAGATCGCGGTGTCAATGGCCCACACCTTGGCTTCCTTCTTAATGGAGCGAGTGCCAAGGGCAGCGGCCCGTGCCTCCGCACCGACTTGATCAACACCCGGGAGCCCTTCGAGGTAGCCCCGAAGGTCGATGGTGGCAGGTGGTGAACTCACGCGCCCACTCTAGACCTGCCCTGTTCCAGTTGAAACGCCCGAACTGTTAGCACGATCGTTCTGCAGATCCACTGTCCCCAGGGTCAACTTGTGGGTATT
>CAITYI010000429.1 GCA_903896585.1 uncultured bacterium | reverse complement strand
GCATCGAAAAGCCAAAAATCCTTGCAAATAAAGAAAAAGACTTGGTGGCCCCGGCATGATTCGAACATGCGACGCACGGTTTAGGAAACCGACGCTCTATCCCCTGAGCTACGGGGCCGGGGGTGTGTGCAAAACCTATTGCATAACCGTATGCATAACCTCGTGTGGATAGTTCGACCGGGGGATTTCGTTAGATTATTAGGTCATTCCTATTCATGGGTGAAGTGAAATAGTGATAGTTAGGCAAACAGTCGTTCTGGAGTTGTCATGCTTGGGCCTATTTCGTCCTTTCTGGCAAGCCAAAGCATGGTGGGCGAACGTCGTTTGGCTAGCGAGGACGTGGGGTGGAGTTGTAACTCAGTGACCATTAGCGCGGTATTGCTATCTCCATGGTTTCGCATTTATACTGCTAAAGCATCTAATTCGAGATGCTTTGCCACGGGGGCTGATTTCGTGCTTAAGCGTTCTGCATTATTTGTGTTTGTCTTTTCTCTAGTTGTAGTTGTTCTAGGTGGGAGCCCTCCTGCAAATGCCACATCCACAGGGTCAATATCGGGAACTTTGACGAAAGAGTCCGACGGTTTACCCCTGTCTGGCATCCCTGTGTGTTTCTACGTGCCTGGTGTTGGTTCAAATGGAGCCGGTTGCGCAATTACTGGAAGCGATGGAACCTATTCTCGGGTAGTTCCTGTTGCAAATTATGTTGTATTTCTAAATGAGACTGGGTTTGATGAGTCGAGCGCAGTTTATGGGGGCTTCTATTTTGGAAATTCGCCCAGCACAAGCGACCGCACAGTGATCACGGTGAGCGCGGGTGTTCTCACGCCAAACATCAATGGAGCTCTACCTCTTAAAGGCGCTTGGCCGAGTACAATCACGTGGGCTCCAACGAACACAACGGTGTCAGCTCCACTAGGAACACTCACCCCGAATCAAACGGCTACAACGAACTCGTGGGCTGGTGCCACATATGCGTTGTCAAATGCTGGAACCACCGGCTGCACGGTGGCTCAACTCACGGGCGTTTTAACTTTCACTGGCGCAGGAACTTGTCAAGTTTCGGCGATTACGCCGTATATGACGGGAGCTGCATCAGGTGCATATTCCGCGGCTGCATTGACAGTTGTCTTCACCATCACGCGGGCTACACAAACGGTGTCGTGGGCACCAACAAATACGGGTGTCACGGGGACGTCAGGAACTGTGACTCCGAGTGCATTGGCTAGTAGGTATGGTGATGGGACGGTTACCTACTCAGTTGTGGATGCCGGAGCAACTGACTGCACCATTAATTCCACGACCGCAGTAATCACTTATTCAGGTGTGGGAACGTGTCAGGTTCAAGCCAGCGCAGCACAATCCGCCATGTATGAAGCTGGCAGTACATCAGTGACTTTCACATTTTCTACTCCTTCGGCTGCCCCAAGTTCAGGTAGTGGCGGAGGTGGAGGTGGAAGCTCAGAAGAAACTGCTCCAACAATCACTCCGGCTCCAGCGACGAGCGAAGTGCCAGTGACTACTCCAGCAGCCACCATTCCAATTGCGGTGCCACCTTTTGAAGTAACTAATCCCAGTTCGGTGACGGCGAGTGAGGTTTCTGCGATCAGCCCGGAGCAAATAGCCACGGTTGCCCCCGAAGTGTTTAGAACTTTAGCCCCAGCGGCATTGCGTGGAATTACTCCTGATCAGGCAGAACGCCTGACAACGGATCAAGTTCGTAACATCCGGCCCAATGGTGCTGCCCAATTACGTCCTGCGACAGTTGCAGCATTAGCTCCGGCCAATATCACGTCAATGCGACCAGCATCGGTTGCCCGACTCTCGCCGAATGCTGTTCTGGCTATGAGTGAGGAACAAATTCAGGCTATTAGCCCTGATGCCGTCGTCAAAATGACTTCACTGCAACTGAAGGCCATGAGTCCGGGCCAAATATCTTCAATGACTTCTTCTCAACTCAAGGCGTTTAGTGACCGTCAGGTTAAGGCCTTTACTAGGGCTCAAGTAGCTGCATTGAGTAAAGGCCAAAAGAAACTTCTCGGACTTTAGTATCCACAGCAATAACGTCATCATCGACGTTGGCAGCTGTCCAAGACACGTGTCATCGTTCGAACCTAGGCAAACTGTGATGCGCGCTTGTCACAGGAACAGTCTCGGTAGTTTGTATTTTATGCGACTTCGATAGGTGTGGTGGAGCACTCGCGGGGATTAGGTCCGGCGAATTGATTTCCTGGCTGAATAATGGTGTGCTCCAGATAGACCGTCAACCGACGCGGCACCTCGGCTGCATCAATTTTCACTTTTAGGCAAAAAATTTTCACTTTGGCTAATTGATGGCCAAAATCCGTTAAACAATTCTCTCACAAAAAGGAGTTATGCACACACGCCCGGGGCCTGAGGTGTGTGAAGAACTTAGTGCATAACCATGTGCATAACCTCGCGTGGATACTGCGACTGTAGGATTTTGCGAGATTGTTGGGTGATTCTCATTCATTGGTGAAGTGAAATTGCTGGGGTTAAGTGCGATCGCAGGTGTGAATGATTCCATTCTCGCTTAAGGCCAAGGCTGCCTTGCACCCGTTTCAGAAAATACGCGGTATTCGTGTCGCTACCTCACGACTGGATCCCATTCGAGGGACGTAGGTCGTGACTGATCGTTGGTAACCCAAGTTCCTGTCGCGCAACATCCAGTGCTGTTGCTAGTGCTCCTAGGACAGGAGCTCGTTCACCGAGAATGCTCGTGCGGACATCGACCGGATAGGGCGCTATTGATTGCATACGCGACCGAACTGCATCTGCGACTAGTTCATGAGAACCGATTTCCCCACCGAGAACTACGAATGCAGGATCTAGTAGCGCAACGGTGGAAAGGACTGCGCGACTCACGAGGTCGGCTTCATGGTGAATGGCTTCTTGGGCTTTCACATCTCCTTGCACTGCCAAATTCAAAACAGTGCTGACAGTTGCACGCGATGTGCCCGTGGCTGTTCGGAAGCGGGAGAGGAAAGCGCGGGAACCAGCATGAAGTTCGAGCGATCCAACTTTCGCTGCTCGGCCGGTGAGAGGACCTTCACCGATGGGGAGATAGCCGGCCTCGCCGGCAGCACCGTGCACCCCGCGCCACACATCCCCATTGACCATCAATCCCATGCCGATACCTGTGTCAACCAGCAAGAACGCAAAGGAAGGTTCCCCTTTAGCGATCCCGAAACGTTGCTCACCGATTGCGGCAAGGTTCACATCGTTTTCGAACAGGATTGGTGCCGAGTTTCGTGAGTTGAGTCGCTTTTGAAGCCAAGCGTCATGGAGTTCGGGAACGTTGGGTGCGAGGGCGCGAGGAACTCCGGTCGAAGATGCGACGCCAGGCTCAGAGACGCAGTAGGCCTTGATGCGATTTGATTTGAACCCGGATTGATCCAGACAGGTGTTCAGCAGTTTGTCTATTGCATCAACAACAGAGGCAGATTTCGGTAGCGTTTCTCGCACCTCACAACGAATGTGCGCGGTGAGATCAGATATTGCGACTGTAATGCTGGTTGAGTCGACTGCGATTGCGGCAACCGCGGCGAACTCCGGATTTAGCTCGACGAGTGATGCGGGACGACCCAAAAAACCTGTGCGAACACCAGCTTCCTGAATGAGCCCGGTATCGCACAGGTCATCGATGAGCACATTGACGGTGGGTCGACTCAACCCGGTATGGTCGACGATCGTCGCGTTACTCACAGGCTTATCCGATGATCCGATCACGTTGAGCACAAGCGACTCATTGTGACGGCGAATTAATTTGTGGCGATTAGGGCGCGGGGGTTCGACGCTCATTCAGTGTTCATCCCTTAACGTTCATACTTTAACGTTCATACTTTGGCGTTCATACTTTAATGCTCATCCTTTAACTGCCCCTTGGCTCAATCCGCTCACTAACCGTCGCTGCATAACTATGGTCACGATAGCGATAGGAATGATCGCTAGAGATGAGGCTGCAGCCATGGGACCCCAATCCAAATCGCGGGCACTGATGAAACCGGAAATCAGCACGGGAAGGGTCTTGGTTGACTCGTTGCCCAACACGACCGGAATGAGGAACTCGTTCCAGGCGAGTAAACCGACAAAAAGCGCTGTTGCAGCGATGCCAGGCAAAGCTACCGGAAGTACGATTTTCAAGAAGACGGTCCGCGAGGAAGCGCCGTCTACCACCGCGGCCTCTTCGAGTTCCGCAGGAATCCCTTGGAAATAGGGAGTCATGATCCAAATGGTGAATGGCAGATTCACCAATGCGTACAGGACGATCAGTGTGGGCATCTTGCCAAGCAGACCCGCATTGGCCAGCAGGTCATACAGCGGAACAACAAGTACCACCCCGGGCATTGCGCGAAGCAGGATGAGTGAAACTTCTAAAGGTCGCCTCCCCGGGAATGAGCGCGCCCTGGCGAGGCCGTAGGCCGCGAGCGCACCCACTGTTATCGCGAGAAGAGTAGATCCGACCGTTACGACGATGGTGTTTATGAGAACTCTGAGGAATGCAGCATCGGAGAAGAGCGCCTCGTAGTTCCTCAAGGTGGGTGTGAAGCCGAGATAGACCGGGGGCAACTGGAAGGTTTCCGCCCGCGTCTTGAGAGACGTGGATATCGTCCAAAAAATTGGAAAGAGCAATGCGATGGATGTGAATGTTAAGAAAATGATGGTGGCGATGGAGCCAATACGTATTCTCATGACGTTCCTTGCAGCGTGACAACTTTTCGCCACAGGAAGTAGATCGGCAGGGTTAAAAGAACAAGTACGACCCCAATTGCCGAAGCTCTACTCGTGGCCAAGAAAGTGAAGGCCACGTTGTAGTCGAGCAAACTCACCGTTTGAGTTGAAATTCCTGGGCCGCCTCGAGTGAGGATGAAGATGACATCGAAAATTTTGAATCCGTCGATTACTCGAATCATGAGTGTGACCAAGAGAATTGGCATTAAAGCCGGCAGCGTGATGTAGCGAAAGAGTTGCCACGATGAAGCCCCGTCAACTTTGGCAGCTTCAGCAGGTCCTTGATCTATTGACGAAAGGCCGGCAAGGATGAGTAATACGACCAGAGAGAGTGCCTGCCAACTGTCGACGATCGTGACGGCAAACACTGCCGGCCAGGGGGAACCCAACCAATCGACTGATGGGAGCCCGAGACTTGTTAACCACCAGTTGATGATGCCAAGTTCGGGGTTGTACATGAAGCGCCACATCAAACCGACGGCAACGGGTGTGAGGAGCATGGGCAAAAGCACGAGGGTGCGGAAGAACCCACGACCAACAAAACGCCGGTGTAGCGCGAGAGCGATGACCATGCCGAGAGGAAACTGTAAGAGGAGTCCAAGTGCCAAGATCACGAGTGTCTTAAAGAGGGCTTCATAAAAAACCGGATTGAGAATCTCGGTCCGATAATTTTCGAGCCCCACAAAGGTGGGCTCCATGGGAAAACCAAGAGTCTTGTCAAAAAATGATAAGTATGTGCCGACGGCCAGCGGTACGAAAAAGAGCGGAATCATCAGGATCCACGCAGGCAGCGACAGGAGGAACCCTCGCCGCGAAGCAGCCTTTGAAATCCAGTCCGGTTTGTGCTTAAGAGGAAGGGTGGTGGCTGCAGAATCT
>CAITYI010000428.1 GCA_903896585.1 uncultured bacterium | reverse complement strand
GACTTGACGCATGACCGTTCCGACTAATGGTGAAGCACTGGCATCAAGGGTCACCCTGCGCAGATCAATGTAGTAGTCAGCCTCGCGACCACTCGACAAAATGACCTTGCCTCGAACTACCGCCTTGTCCAGGATTTGCTGCCGTAATTCCATCCATTCCGTTGACTCTGTCATTTCTCAATGCTAACGATTCGCGATTACGGGCATGGATCTTTTCGTGGGGAGCCCTTACAGTGAGACCTGATGCCGAATCTCATCTATTTTCAATCACCGGAGTGCCCCACCGGAGTGGATCACCTGCTGGACCAATTTAATTCTCCGCATTCGGTTGCGACCATTCCAGAGCACCTCACTATTCCTGAAGCATGTCTACTCATTACGCAGATGTTGAATATCGAGCCCGTGGTTATTGTGGCCGCCGGTGGCAGGTGCCTGGATCTCCCCGCAATTGCCCGGGCACAGGCTGCAGCGCACCGGCCGATCATTGGATATTCCTTGATCAGCCCGATCTTCCCCACCAGCACCGACCAATGGCCTCAGGCTCCCGTGACCGTGTATCTCCCCCATTCCGAGGAACCGGAGCGGCTTGTTTCCCTGCGCGGCTATCAGATTGAGCACTTTTTGGACCCTGCCGAACTCGCGCACCGCATAATTGACCAATCATTGTTGGCTCAGTGAGCGAACGCCTCTGTGTAGTGGCGTACCGTTAGAGAGTGAAAAGGGGCACCCGGGTAGCGGTCGCGGTAACCGGAATTGTCACTTTGCTCTGTACTTTTCTTTCAGTCCCCGGTCAGGCCCGAGAACAGGCGCTCAGCCCACGAGTTGTGCACGGAACAAGTGGCACCCCTGATCAATTTCCATTCCTGGTGGCCCTGTTAGATGCCAAGGATTTTCCACAAAGTGGCGCTTTTCAGTCACAATTCTGCGCAGGGAGTTTGACTTCCGCAACCACCATTGTCACGGCCGCACACTGTGTGGTGAATCAAGAAACAGGGAAACAACTTCGAGCCGACGAAATCTTGATTGGTTTCACCCACGATTTAGAGGCAAGTAATTTCCCGACCCGTCAAGTGTCCAAGGTCAGTGTCCACCCCGGCTACATCATTAAATCCACCGAAAATGACATCGCCGTTCTCACCCTGTCGCAGCCGATTACGAACATCCCCTTCATTGCGGTGCTCACTCCTGACCTTGCCGGTGAATACACCGCTGCCGGTCGACCGGCGAAAGTTGCGGGTTGGGGGAACACCGCGAGTTCTGGCGACAGCTTCCCCACCGTTTTCAAAGTTGGAAATCTTGTTGTCTTCCCGGACTCTTCATGTGGCGGCGGTGCCCGTTTTGTGGTCAATGGGGTTCGCTTTCTCGGTTTCCCCAGCAGCGAAGTAAATCCCGCTGTCATGTTGTGTGCCGGCGGGGCCACTTCCTCCGGCAGTGTTGTGGATGCGTGTCAAGGTGATTCCGGCGGACCGCTCATTACCGATGGCAGTGCTGGACCCATGTTGATCGGCCTCGTGAGCTGGGGTGAGGACTGTGCCGGTAAATATCCGGGTGTGTACACCCGCATTAGTGCAGAGACAAGTTTCCTGAGCGACACAAATGCAATTGCCGAATCAGCACCGCTGACTGCTCCCACTATTTCCATCACACCCTTGTTCAGTGAGTTGATCATTCGAGTTACCGGCGGCGCAGATGGAATTCCCGTAACCCAGTACGCCGTATCCGTGACCGGGCCAACCATTCAATCGCCAACCACCCCGGTCACTCAGAACTGTTTTGCAGCACCCTCGGGTAACTCGATCACGGGAAGTTGCACGGTCGGTAATTTGATAATTGGCGCGGACTACACCGTGACGGCCATTTCGGCCAATGGGCGTGGAAACTCTCCGGCAAGTGCACCCGTCACCGCATCTCCCAGCCCGTTACCCGTTGCGGGGGATATTGCCAAAGTTGACCGCAGAAAATCCACGGCACGATTCACTCTCACGCCTTCCATACCGAACGGAGCTTCGGTAATTAGTGAGCGGGTGGTGTGTGTGCCCGTGGGTTGGGGTGCGACTCGAAGCGCAGAGGTTCGTGCCAACACGGCGGTTGTCACTCGACTCGCACGAGCAACTTACCGTTGCCAGATAAGGATTGAAACGGAGTTGGGTGTGGGTGAATCACCAATCCGGGTGATTAAACGTTGAGAGAGTGCGCGGATTTTTATTGGCGCGATTAATTAGTTGGCCGAATACCGCTGGTTGATACGCTCCAGCGCTTCATTGCGCGTGGGTTCGGTTTGAGCCTGAACCTGAAGGAACATGGCTTCACGAACTCGACGCTCGGCACTTTTCCCCGATTGCATGCCGGCACCGGCCCGAGCGATCACCACCGCCGCTGTGCACTCGCGCGCAAACTCGAGAATGTCCACCCTCGATTGCAGCAAAGATGCATCGGGTGCCGAATCTGCCTGATCCAACAGGAAATGCGCCTGTTGCCGGAGAGCAATGAGCTTTCCCGAGAGAGTTGCGGCAAGTCGGAGGATTTCCGGGTTCACCCGAGAAATGCCAATAGCTTCCAATTCATCAATTGCTGCGCGGGCCAGACCCACTGCAGCGAGATTGGGTGCCAGCGTCTTTCGCGCGTCTGACTTTTGCCATTCGGTAAAGCTACGTGCGCTGAACAGGAAGTCCCGTGGAATCACTGAGTGATCAAATCGAATCGGTCGAGTGTGTGTG
>CAITYI010000427.1 GCA_903896585.1 uncultured bacterium | reverse complement strand
TGGTATTGGTCCTGCGGGTGCTGGCGGTGTAGGGGTTTCAAATTATTTGCAAACTGGTAGCGCACAGTTTTACGGTGGCGGTGGCGGCGGTGGTGCAGGTTCTGCGGATTACACGAAAATCGCTGGCCGTAACGGTGCAAGTGGCGGCGGTGGTTCTTACTCAACTAGCGGCGGCGATACTGTCGATTCTTTCGTTGGCAATGCTGGAGGTACTTCAGCCGCTGGTCCCGGTTCTGGTGGTGGTGGAGCGGGCGCAGCCGGTGCTAATGGTGCTTCTGGTATTGGTCCTGCGGGTGCTGGCGGTGTAGGGGTTTCAAATTCTTTGCAAACTGGTAGCGCACAGTTTTACGGTGGCGGTGGCGGCGGTGGAGGTACTCCCTCTGGTGCCGGTGGCAATGGCGGTGGCGGGACCGGACAACAGTATGGCGTTACTACGGCTACTGCGGGTTCTGCTAATAGTGGAGGTGGTGGCGGCGGCAGGAATGACGCCGGGACTGTTTCCGGCATGAACGGTGGTAGCGGCGTTGTGATTGTTCGTACCGTAACCGCAGGCTCAGCAGCAGGCGTCAACGCGAGCGGCGGCAACAACACGCAAACGTACACAGGCGACGGTACTAATGGTGTGAATGGTCGTGCCTATAAGACGCATGTGTTTACGTCTAGTGGTTCGCTGGTGGTGAGTGCGCCCGGTTTCGTGGATTGCATAGTTCTCGGAGGTGGGGCCGGTGGGAGTTACAACACTGCTA
The DNA here is from genome assembly GCA_903896585.1 of uncultured bacterium. GTDB lineage: Bacteria > Actinomycetota > Actinomycetes > S36-B12 > S36-B12 > UBA4592. Next base: position 1,408 of record CAITYI010000427.1, on the reverse strand, counting down.
CCGCTGGCGCTGGAGGCGGGGCTGGTGGCGCTCTGGTTGTGACCAGCGCGTATCTGAATGTGGGAACGTTGACCGTCGTGGTGGGCGCTGGAGGGGCTACGGCTACAAACACGTTCAACAGTAAGCCGGGTAACAGTTCACGCCTTGACTCGTACTATGGGGTTGGAGGCGGTCCTGCCGGTGGACGTGACGGTGATGCCCGAAACGGGTTTGCCGGTGGCTGTGGCGGTGGTGGTGGCGGCTCGGATGCGGGAGCGTCTACAGGTGGTAGCGGTCTGTCTGGGCAAGGCTTTGACGGTGGTACTGGAGTGTCAAGCGGCGCAGGCGGCGGCGGCGGTGGGACGGGTGCTGTTGGTGCGAATGCTGCGGCCAACGTCGGCGGCAATGGCGGCGCGGGAAGCACCACTTTGATTGCTGGAACAACGCCAAGCGGCTCTTACGTCGCTGGAACGTATGCTTTCGGCGGTGGCGGTGGTGGCGCTGGCAACGGCTCTACCGCTGGCACGGGTGGGAGCGGCGGCGGTGGCGCTGGTGGGACCGGCGCTGGTAACGGAACGGCTGGTACAGCGAATACTGGAGGCGGCGGTGGAGGCGGCGAGACTGGTGTTGGTGGCGCTGGTGGCAGCGGACTTGTAATCATCCGATACGCGGTATAGAAACTAATTGAACATATCAACTTAGGAAGGAAATAATCATGGCTCATTTCGCGCAGGTTGACGACAGCGGCATTGTCCGTCAGGTCATCGTTGTAGATAACAAGGATTGCGGTGGAGGCGACTACCCCGCTAGCAATGCGGTCGGTCAGGCGTTCATTGCCTCCATCGGTCTTGACGGCCATTGGGAGCAAACGTCGTACAGCGGTTCCTTCAGAGGGACTTATGCGGGACAGGGTTTCACTTTCGATGCTGTGAATGATGTGTTTGTTGCTCCCGCTGTCGCTGAGCCTGCCGTGGATCCCGCCCCGGCTACGAAGAAGTAGGAGTTATTGTGGTTGATGCGCGTAAGCCGGTAAAGAGGCAGCCTGTTGTACAGCCTGTCCTTGAAGTGCCGGTCGATGTCGTTGAGCCGGATCCGGTTGAGTCCGCGCCGGTTGAGGTCGCTCCTGAGCCTGAGCCGGTTGTTGAGCCTTCGGTCATTTCGGCGAAGGTCGCCGACAAGCGTTCCGAGACGATGCTCCAGTTGCAACGGACGATGTCGCAGGGCGATCATGGTCCCCGTGTTGAGGTTGTGCAGAAAGCCCTTGCGGATGCTGGGTTTTTTGATGGTAAGCAGGATGGCCGTTATGGGACGCTGCTGGGTCGGGCGGTTCGGCAGTTTCAGGGGTCGAAGGGTTTGCGGGTTACGGGTGAGGTGAATCCGCAGACGTGGGAGGCTCTTTTTTCGTGAGGGGTTTTGGCTGAGTTCGCGG
>CAITYI010000426.1 GCA_903896585.1 uncultured bacterium | reverse complement strand
GCACTGTAAGCCATATAGCCATTCCCACCACCAATGTCTGCTACTCGAAACCGTGGACCGACGTGCGCAGCCACGAGTTGGAGTCCGTACAGGAGTTGCAAGGTTCGCTCATCAAGGTACTTATCAGAGCTGCGATCCGTTTTCCAAGGAGAATGGTTACGCAACTGGGACACTAGGTTCGAAACCAAATGGGGATCTTCGTAACCACACGATATCTGGACGGCCTGTTGCCATGTCTCACTTGCAGTAAATTCGTTCTCACTTGAATGTGCCACTTTCCAAATCCTCCTAACATGCACGACCTAGATTAATTGCCTTGGAAGAACCCAAGCATGTTTCAGAGAGCTTGGACAATCTCCAGTAGGTTGTAGTGAGGATCCCGAACATAGGCAACCTTGTAGGGGGCTTCCGGATTGGTAACAGGACCACCCACCAGTTGACCTCCCATAGCCAAAACATCTTTGACAGCCTGATCGCAATCGTTGACCGAGAAGGCGAGGTGGGACCAATTTCCAGCACCACCAAAGGTTACTAAACCTGAAGGATCAAGCGGCTCAATGATCTCAAGGACATCTCCTACCTCATTCCTGAGCTTCAGAATGCGTGCCGCGGACCAAGCGCCGCCCGTGAGTGTCTTGATGTAATCGGGGTTGGGAAACTCCTCCACGATTAGTTGGATGAACCCGAAGTAGGCATAGAAATCTTGAAGGACAGAGGCTGACGGACCCGTGACAGCATGATGCCTTAAGGTATTGGGTTGGCTAGCTGTGCCGTGCTGTGACATCGACAATCACCTGCCTTAGGACAGTCAGGCCCTCGGCCATGGCTGCTTGGTCGATCGTCAGCGGCGGGGCAAGCTTCACCGACTCGCGTCCAGTATGCACAACTAGTAGTCCCCTTCTCATACACTCCCACGAGATCTCAGTGGCAATGGCCGATGCATCCATGTCACCCAAACCATTCGTAATAATGGCAGCGACCAAGCCAATTCCTTGGATGCTCGATACTGCGGGCGACATATCCGCGATGCTATTTAGTTCGGAATGGAACTGAAGTCCGAGGTCACGGGCTCGCTCGATCAGCCCTTCGTTTTCAATCACCTTTAGGTTGGCAAGACCGGCTGCGCAGCTAATTGGATTTGCTGAATGGGTGGATGACATGGAACCCACGGAAGGTAGATCGAGTAGGTATCCGGAACCCAGAACGAATGCAAGAGGCACACTTGAGCTTGCCCCCTTACCGCAGCACACCAAATCCGGTTGCACTCCATAATGTTGGTACCCAAACATTTCGCCTGTGCGAGCAAACCCTGCCTGCATCTCGTCAAAAACCAGCAGTGCGCCAACGTCTCGGGCCACCAATTCCACTTCTTTCACGAAATCTTTGGGATAGAAAACGGCTCCCCATCCCTGATACGACTCAAGCATGAAGCCCGCGATGTCATCCTTGAGAGTCCATCCATGAGCGTCTAATTCACGTTGGAGTGACTCGTGGAAGAACAGTTTTGGGTTACTCATGGCTTCAGGCATCCATGGGTAAGGAAATGGTAGGCGAAGCACGCCTGGATCCTCGTACCCTATCCAAGACCGCTGGTCCGCGTTTGAGCTGAGGTGCTGCGCACCAGTCGTTCGGCCGTGCCAATTACCTTCGAAACTGACGACTACGGAGCGTCTTTTGCCTCTCGCCATCGCGTTCATGCGCATTAACTTGATCGCAACTTCCACTGCCTCGGTACCAGCTGATACTAGAAACGCTTTCTCCAGATAAGAAGGTGTCACCCTAATGAGTTCCTCTATGTAGTCCAACCGTTCCGAGGTGGTGTAGTTGTAGGCATGAAGAAGTGGTTTTTGGGCGGTCCTGACAATCGCATCGACTATTGTAGGGTGCCCGTGACCCGCATTGGCGACAAATATCGTGCTTGTAAAGTCAATCCACTGATTTCCCCAAGGATCCCACACGGAAGATCCTTCTGCTCTTTCCCACACCACTGGTAGTTGCCCGTGCATGGAATGTGACTCGACAGCAGCCAAGCGGTCAGCCATCTTGAGAGCGTCAGGGTGCGGGATTTCGGACACAATCGTTCGAAATTCAGTCTTGATCATGAAGGTGCCGACTCTCTTTCTAGTTGAGAAGCGTAGTCTTCTCTAGCTATCGCAGCTGCCGTCAGAAGCGATTTAGGCACAGAGTTTGCCCTACGGAGAAGTTCGAGCTCGAAGGGGCCATCAACTTCAATCAATGGATCGGTAAGAAAGGGTCGAACGGCATTTCCATGCAGCAGTTCCGTGGTGATGATTTGTAAAGGAAAGACCACGTCCGCATATCCGTTGGGGATGTATACGTCTTCGAATTCTGCGCGAGATCGGTTGGATTCATCGAGTTCTCTGCCTCGGTCGAATGTTGTCAAATAGCCATCGGAGTCGCGAAGGAACCACTTAAAGGGTGATTCAGGGGCCACATGCACGGATCGAATTGAAGTCACGGATGCCATGGTTTCAATTGCCAGTTTAACGGCTTCGTTAACGTGGCTCGGTTCGCGGCACGGCGTTGTCGGACGAAGATGCACGATTGCCCGAGGCAGGCAATTGACGTTTTCAGCAGCCCAGTTTAGGAAATGACGAAATACATCAAGATCGGTTGCTGAGTCAGTGGAGGCATCACCTGGCCTGAGGAAGGGAACTTCTGCTCCGTACCGACGAGCTTCCTCGGCATACGTCACGGAGTCTGTACTGACGTAGCATCGATCGATCGACGAACTATTCGTGCCAGCAAGGACAGAGAGACCGAGAAGGCTTACACCCTGAATTTCCTGCATGTTTTTGTCAACTATGCCTTTCGATCCTGACCTTGCTGGGACAAGTGCCCAAACCTCATCAGTAACCATGTTCTCGGTTCCAATGAATTGAGGATTCACCATGCAGTGCGTCCCCCATCCATAACTAGATTGGAACCCGTCATGTAGGCAGAAGCATCTGAGAGCAGGAACACCAGCGCCCCTTGATACTCATCAGTCTCTGCAAGTCTCGCAAGTGGAATTCGGGACGTTAATTCTCGAGTCAAGTCGGGGCCCTGAGTGCCACCAACGGACCCCGGAACGAGTGCATTGCACCGCACTGGGATCGGGCTCCAGTAAGTGGCGAGGTACCGCGTCAATCCAAGGAGAGCGGACTTAACTACGGAGTACGACACGGGCTTTACCGGGGAAGGCACACCCTCTGGAATGCCGACGGCATACATTCGTTGGTCGGGTGAAATTAGCGCAAGGTCTGAGGCGACATTGATTATCGACCCACCGCCTGATGACGCCATCTGCTCACCGAATTGGCGAGCGCATAAGAACGCGCTCGTCAGCCCCAGTCGGAGGTCATGATCCCATTGGGTTAGCGGGAAAGCCTCTAGCCTGTCAAATCCCTTTGCCGCTGCTCCCATCGGTGGGTTAGAGGCCACGTTGTTGACCAGTCCCCACACAGCACCAAACTGGTGTTTGATCTTGCTCGCCGCGGCTGCGATTTGGGCCTCACTTGTTAGGTCAACTTCAAGAGCAAGGTGCGAGACGCCCTCTGCGCCAAGGCGCTGGGTGGCGGCAGTCAAGGCCTCCGGGGAGACGTCCAGAAGTACAGGTGTGCCTCCTGCGCGGCCAACAGCTATGGCGTGCTCTTTTCCTAAAAGTCCGCCCGCGCCGGTAATTACAACAGCACGATCTGTGAGGTCGAATAGCGATTGGTTCACCATTGACGCACCTGTCCTCCATCAACTACGACTGTGGATCCTGTCATAAAACTCGCAGCGGGTGAAACGAGGAACACAGCAACACGCGCGACCTCCTCTGGCTCAGCCACCCGCCCTAGAGTGACCTCTCGTGACAGATACTCGTCCAGCGCCGTTGGATCTTCAAGCATGTGGTGCTGCCAGACGGATCCATCGGTGAGCATGTTGCCTGGTGCCAAAACATTAACGCGAACCGGTCGCAGTTCACGCGACCAATGCGAAGAGTAGGCATGCAATGACGCTTTGGCCGCGGCATATTCCGGAGGGCAATCGATAAACTCAATCCCAGCAACAGACGAGATGAGGACCACAGAACCATAAGAACTCTTCCGCAGTAAAGGTCCAGCCGCTTCTAGAGTCACTAAAGCCGGCATGACATTAAGCGCAGCGGCGGATGCAAATGCCTTCGTTTGGGGCTCACCTGTTGGACGACCGCTGCCCGCAACAACGATTACTCCATCTAGTCCTCCTTTATCGGCGAGGTGCGCGCCGAGCGTTAAGGTTGATACTGGGTCCGACAGGTCCATGGCTATGGCGGTGATCATTTCCGACGGTGCAATATTGGCCCACCGAGAGCCTGCAACAGTCAGTGAATCGGGATCTCGACTAACCGCCGTTACCCTAGTTCCTTCGGCCAAGAGGCTGCTGACAATTGCGAAGCCCAAGCCTCTAGATGCCCCAGCAACCAAGACGTGACGCTCAGCGAGGCCAAGATCCATCAGGCACTGGCTTCAAGTTTGGCAGCAAGCCAACTAAGTTGTTCGTCCAAGACGTTTATACCTTGGACATCACGGAACGCTTGCATGGTCACAGGACCATTGAACTTTATCTCACGCAAATGATCAATTACCCCAGCGATATCTGCGTTACCGTTCCCCAAAGGTACCGATCCTCCACCGAGAATTCTATCCTTGATATGCACAAGGGAAATACGGTTTCCGTAGGCGTTGAACTCCTCCATGTGCGAGTACCCAAGATAGGCACTATTACCAATGTCGTAGTTCACCCCGAAAAAGTCTGAGTCCAACTCGGAGAGCAAGGCAGCGAATTCAGCTGGGCCGAGATCCGCTTCAACCGATACTCGGATATCCGTCCCGACCAACTTACGACAAAGTTGGTCGGCTGCTTTCACAAACCGCGTTTGCGCTGGAACGGTGCGCAATGATGAATGGTCCACGCAAGGGATCACTAGCCACTTCGCACCTATTTCTTGCATTGCACCAGTGAGGCGTCCCAGTACGGTCCAGGAATCAGGGTCAGAGACCTCTAATGGTCGATCCATCAGGTAGTCGGCGCAAACTGACACGACCTTGACCCCTGCCTCCTGAATGCATTGGATCAGATCATTCGTCTCGCTTAGGATTGGGTTCTCTTCTAGCCGCCAAGTATCAAGGACCCATTCAATGTGTTCGATGCCCCGATCAGCTGCCAAGCAGAATTCTTCCTGCCATGTTTCCCAAGGGAATGCTTGGTAACCGCGCTCGGTTTGAGTGCTGAGACGACCCTGCATGATCCCGAAGGATTGACCTAAATCGAAAGTGCGCGTCATGAGCTAGTAAGCAGGTTCAGCCGGAAAGAGCTCGAGGAACTCTTCAATGAGTAGACATAGGGTGTGCCCCAGTAGAATGTGCATCTCCTGGATACGCTCAGTGCGATCACTTGGGACGCGAATCACCGGGCACCGATCAGAGGCCGCGCCGCCACTAGCCCCCGTGAGGACGAGGATAGGAACACCCATGTCCTTGGCCTGATCGACCAGCTCCAGAACGTTAATGCTGTTTCCACTTGTAGTCAGCGCTATGACAACCGAGTTGGGTCGGCTGAGCCCTTCGAGTTCCCGAGCAAAGGTGAGTTGGTAGCCAAAATCATTGCCGATCGCCGACAGCGATGAACTATTGGTGCCAAGCGCAATTCCGGCAAGCGGCGAGCGCATCCTTCCCATCTTGCCAGTTAGCTCAGCAGCAAGATGTTGGGCATCCGCGAAGGATCCGCCGTTGCCAGCGAAAAAGATCACCCCGCCTTGGACCAAAGAATTCGCGCAAGTTTGCGCCCATGTCACGATTTGATCTGTTATCTCATTTGAACCAAGCAACGTTTCATGAACAGTTAGAGCCTCATGCAGTTGGACCCTGACCAGATCCCGAGCTTCCTCACTATTCATCCGCCGACTCCCAGTAGCGCAACTTTTCAGCGACTTCCCGTTCACCAGGGGCCCAATCTTTCTCACCCGTGCCCATCATGGCAGGGATCTTGCGAATTACCGAGACCAATTGGCGCAAACCGTTTTCTTCCAAGGACGCGGCTTGATCGCTGCCATACATAGTGCGATCAACAGTTATGTGGCGCTCAATGACTGAGGCGCCAAGGGATGCCGCAACAATCGAAGGTGATACTGATGCCTCGTGGCCGCTGTAACCTACCGGTGCTCCATATCGCTCTTGGAGAGTGTGGATCACCGACAAATTCAGGTCCGTTTCAGGGGAAGGGTAGGTCGAAACCGTGTGTAGAAGCACGAACGGTGTTTTGGCCTCACGAAAAACCTTGACAACATCATCGATAATTTCCCAGTTAGCCATACCAGTCGAGATCAATGTTGTGCGTCCTTTGCTCGCGACTGCTTCTATAAAAGCCCTGTGAGTAAGCATTGCCGATGCAACTTTGTGGAATGGTGGATCGAACTCATCGATGAAGTTGAGGCTGGGGATATCCCACGCCGATGCTGACCACGCTATACCTCGGTTGCGACAATATTCGTTGATCTCTTCATACTGATGTCGACTAAATTCAAGACCTTCTTTTTGCGCGCGCTGGGTCTCACCCCAAGGACTCTCACGGGGTGCATCAAGCACGTGGGCAGGGTAGACAAGATCAATCGTACGCTTCTGGAACTTTACCGCGTCGCAACCCGTTTCCACTGCGATATCGATAAGTTGCTTTGCGAGCTTCATATCCCCGTTGTGATTAATACCAACCTCAGCAATCACGGTGATACGTTCTGGCCTCTGCCACATCACGTTCTGGTGAGAAGCATTGAGGCCCAGTGCAAAACTGTCAGTCAACGGGGCCCCCTGAGGTCTAATGTAAGAATATCTGTACATGTGGACGTAGTCTAAAGTCTAACCTCAATGAAGGAAGCCAATGGGTATAATTTGTCCTGTATGCAGGGAAGTTGATTCTGCAGTTCTTCCATATCTTGATGGTGGTTGGTCGGATTTGGATCTTTTCTCAGACTTGAGCATCGTGGTATGTCAGGGATGCGGTTTCGGTCAAGCCACTCCAGCACCTAGCTCGGAGCATTTGACCGAGTTCTATCGAAGTCGCTATCGTGAAGAGTCATCGGACTTTTACGTCAATTTTGCCCAAAAAAAGAGTAGGGGGCACGCTGGCATAGATTTCCGATCGCTGTCGCAGTTGTCATTGGCCACAATGTTTTGTGATTTTCAAGCGCAAGATGTATTGCTTGATCTAGGACCTGGTTGGGGAGGAAGCTTTCAAACAGCTAGGGAGATATTTGAAAAGCCCGCACTGGCAGCAATTGAGTTGAACTCGGGCGCTGATCTGATGTATGAACGACTTTACGGGGCCAAGTGCTACGCCACCACGCGCGACTTCCTCGAGTCCAGCGGGCGGTTGGCTAAAATTGCCATCCTCAGTCATTCTCTTGAGCACTATGCGGTGAGGGACATCCCCACACTTCTGAACGATTTGCACGAGGTCGTCTCAATTGATGGTGCATTGGTTATTGAAGTTCCACACGATGATTTTCGATCACGAAAGGCCACTTTGGCCTTTCAAACACCTCACCTATGCTTCTTTTCACCAGAGAGTCTTCAAATGGCATTGGTTCAGGCTGGGTGGAACGTGGAATTCATTAAAACTTGCTCACACCTAATCACACCTGACGGGATCGGACGGCCAAGCCCGAAAGTGGAAATTCGAGGCAGTAGCTCTTGGAGGACCAGGCTACGCAAAAACATTCCCGATTCAATGGTTCCAACCTTTAGAGTCGCGCGATCACTTAAGAATGAATTAATGCGCGCGTGCGGCGTACGTAACCTAGCTCAACTAAACTTGGTCTACGGAAGTGGTCGCGATTGTTTAAGGGCGGTAGCGACGCATTCAAAAAGTCGCACGAGCCGAATTAATGCGCCTATTTAATCTCGAACTCCGGGGGACTAGCTCCCTTTCACCCGGTACGACCTCAATGCCCCCGCCGCGTGCAGCCAGAACTGCGTCTCATGCGAGCGCAACTGGTTCGAGGTCAACCAAACGAAGAATTGCAATGCACTCATCCCAATAGTGCTGCTTAGTGCGTACAGCTACAAACTCATCACCCATACTCATGCACGCATCGCACTACCTAAGTCGAAATGGTGAGAGCCTCGTCAGAATTAGATTCCGGTGGAAGGCATTGCAACTTTGCTACACTCCGTTAAATTATCCATAGACTGTCCCGAAATCTTCAGCAAGATGATCAACGATGCTGAACTAAGGGTTTTAAATAAGTCGAGAAAGGGTAATGGGTAGCATGCCATCCTCACTCTCCATGGCTAATTCAATACTAAAAACATTTTGACCTCTGTGCCTTAAGTTTCCGTGGCTTCTGATAGGACGTCGAATTTTAAGAGTGAGTGGATGGTAATTCCTAAGCACAGGCGCCAACATCGTTTGCCGCTGTGTTGAAGACCGCTATAGGTCATGTTCGTTTCGGGGCCGTAACGAAGTGAACAAGCCAAAGTGATGCAATTCAAATTCCTTTACACATTCTGGATGCAGGGGTAAATAATGAGGATTTGCCAATAATGTAATCACTAATCTAATTTCCGGAGATCAAATGATTAGTGCATGTTGCTGCCGTACCAGAAATACATGAAATTGATAGGACCATAGCGTCAGAGTCCAAAGCAATGATCCGCATGGAGGGTAAAACTGTTTACTGGCCCCAAGTGATTTACCTATTTTACGAATTCCTCTTGACTCACGATTTGTCCATGCATAGCAGCTCAGTGATAAAATCCTTTAGGATTTGTCCATCATCGACAAAATTCCGCAAGACCAAGTCTGGGTTCTCTGCACTCAGATCCGACACTGAATGCAAACCCGTTGCAACAGCAACCACCTGCATATTTGCATGACGGGCAGCGTGGATATCCATTGGAGTATCACCAACGATTACGACCCTCTGGCGATTGGAAGCTAATACACTTTGTGCGTATGCAGTTAATTCAAATCTGTCGTCGGCTTCATTTCCATAAAAGCCATGTCCAAAGTCGAAAAAATCTGCTAGTCCCGCCGACGAAACTTTGACCTTTGCGCGAGCAGGCGTGTTGCCGGTCAAGAGCAACTGGCTCGCACCAATACCATGCAGCAAAATAAGGACATCACGCACGCCATCTAGGACTTCGGACGGACTCTTACTGAGATCTTCAACGGTAATGATGTCTAACTCCGCCATAGCGGCTGTGACCATGGTTTTCGTGGGTTCACAGCCGTTCATCAGCATAATTTCAGTCAGGATTTGCCTATCCGTCATGCCTAATCCAATGGCAATTTTCCCCACCCGTTCACCCATTACGAAAGAGGCTGCCCGGGCATGCCTATCCTCAAGAGCAGGAGCATGCGCAATGAGTGTTCCATCAATGTCCCAAAGAACTACTACTTCAAATTGGCTTTGAGCGAGCATGCACTCATTTAACAGCATATAAAACACACCTCCTAATAGGACGTGTCCCGGACAGGTTTGCCAATACTGACTAATGCGTCTACGTTTACCGTTTCATAAACTCCATCAGGCCTGACCGGAGTCGAATTCCGCAAACTGCAGAAAATTTGGGCGGTGAGGTGCCCAATAGTTGATAATGCTCAGACTGTCTGTGAGCCATTCAATTTAGCGAAAACATTCCACAGCATTATCCTTCAATGTATTTGAATTTGAGAGCAGTCTTCGCATGCGCTTCTTCAGTCAAGTCCCAGGACTGATGATCACGGCGTAGGACGGTTGCCATGTCCATCGAAGAGTAGGTGTTATTGCTTATATGTGCCCTTCTGGTAAAAACCAAAGGCTTAGGCCAAAGGAAACTGCAATAGATGTATGGTTGGGCGATGAATGAGCTCCTCAGATGACATCTGACAGGGCAGTCAATACCTGAAGCATTCGTGCTCTATTTACACTTGCGTTAGGCTAGATCTGATCGAATGGCAAAGCACGCAAAGGAACTCGGCAAGGTTTTGCACCCACTCTCCTGACGCATTTCGAATCGGAGGCCGATCTTGACCGTATCTGAAAAGCAATGTGCGGCTTATGAGACTGAGGAGAAGCTGAGATGTATCGTCTTGACGCGAACTTGAATGACTCCTCAATCCGTCACACTAAGAAGGGTTTCCTATACAAATCTCATCCAACCATCGAAGTCGATAGTGTAGCGAAATCAAGGGGCTTGTAACAGGATGAAAATGCATATATGGCACAACATCCAAGTGTCGCTTTCGCTCTTATCTCGCAGAGATCGTCGGTTGCTCATGTTAGTGGCCATATTACAGTTTTGTGTTTCACTCTTAGATCTCCTCGGAGTGTTGCTACTTGGAATAGTTGCTGCGCTAGCAGCCTCCGCTGCGACACAAACAGTGATTGGCTCGGGTGGTTTGGGAACGTTGATCGATCTCTTGCCAAATTCAACTGGATTTGTGATTGGGCTCGCCTTCGCTGCAGCAATAGTTCTAGTCCTCAAATCTGTTTTGAGTCTGTTGTTAACTCGACGGACCTTTCGCTTTCTAGCTAACCGACAAGCGATGGTGGCTGGGAGTATTGCTCAGCGCCTCCTCAGTCGACCGCTACTTGAAGTTCAAGCCAGGTCGAGTCAGGAAATTTCAGTGGCACTTACAATTGGAGTGAGCGCGCTTACTTTAACTACTTTGGGGCAAACTGTTGTCATTGCAGCGGAGATTTCACTCATTGCAGCCCTCTTCATTGGACTCATTTTTGTTGACCCATTAGTGGCCGCATTCACGGTGCTCTTTTTTGGGGCGCTAGTAGCGATTCTGCAATTTCTTCTTGGGGCATGGGCCAGTTCACTCGGGCAGCGATCCTCAGCTGCTGATATTGGAAGTTTCGCCGCAGTCCAGCATGCATTACGGGCATATCGGGAATTAACTGTTTCGGGCCGCCGCAGTTTGTTCATAGCACGCTTTCAATCCCTGCGGTGGGAAGCTGCAAAAGTACTCTCTAATCAATATATTCTTAACCAGATCGGGAAATATGTTTTTGAAATTGGCCTGATTGTTGGTGCAGGACTTCTAGTGGTATTCATGGCCGCTACAAAGGATCTGACCGCAGGAATCGCAATAATCACTGTATTTCTCGCCGCATCTGCTCGAGTTTTTCCATCGCTGTTGCGCATGCAGGCTGCCCTCTCCAACATAAGGGGAGCTGAAGGTACTGCGTCAGTCACGCTCAGCCTCCTACAGCAACTTGATTCCGCTGAATCTGCATACATTCCACCAGCGATCCCTCCGGCTAAGGCTGCCGAATTTAACAAGTCGATTCATGAAGGCTTTCCCGGATTTATTGGATCAGTGGATATTTCATCACTGTGCATTGGCTATCCTGGTGCCTCGGAATTGGCATTGGATTCGGTATCAGTCTCAATTGCACCCATGCAGTCTGTTGCGCTGGTAGGAATGACGGGGGCTGGAAAGTCAACCTTGGCGGATGCGATTCTGGGGGTCCTGCTTCCGGATTCTGGTAGTGTCCGGATCTCCGGAATTGAACCTTATGAAACTGTGAATCGTTGGCCCGGCGCAATGGCATACGTTCCGCAGGACGTTGCTGTGTTAACGGGGACAGTCCGGGAAAATGTTGCCTTGGGAATACCACCGGAGGTCATTGATGATGCACTGGTGTGGGAAGCCTTAGAGAGGGCTCACCTAGCTGAATTTCTTAAATCGGCTCGCGAAGGCATTGACACAGTTGTAGGAGAGAATGGCGTGCAACTCTCTGGTGGACAACGCCAAAGACTGGGTATCGCTAGAGCCCTTTATACCCGGCCTCGACTTCTTGTGCTGGACGAGGCTACCAGCGCGCTAGATGCCGAAACCGAGCAACTAATTACAGAAACTCTCGATAATTTAATTGGCGATGCCACAATAATTGTGATTGCACATCGATTGGCAACCGTTCGACATTGTGACCAAGTGCTGTATCTATCTTCAGGGAAAATCACAGGACGCGGAACATTCGATCAAGTGCGGGATCAAGTGCCAGATTTCGATCGACAAGCATCATTGCTGGGGCTGTGAAATGGATCTTTCAGCCTCCAAATAGTGCAATAGCGGGAACTTTCCTTCGTGGCTGCACAACTGTTAAAGAGTCAGTCTCGGTGAATACTTGTTCGCAATTTCAAAAGAAACTGATCAAGGGAGTGACTTCCTTCACTCGTATTGATTTTGATTCATTTCATCTGCCCGTGAGCTTGCGTAATGGAGCTGTCAATCTCCACGACTTACTACTCAGAACTTGGGCCAATGCAACCGAGTCTGCAGTTGAGATTGATCCATGTGCAACTGCTGGAGCAGCCGGAAGTTCCGCTATAGTGCCGAATAAGTGAGTAAGTTGGTCTGAATATTTGGACCAACTCAGTTGAGTGACGCCTGCTCTCAATTGCCCCAGACGATTTTGGCCAGACTCTTGATTGTTGAGAAGTGCTCCAAGGTCGTCGACAAAATCTTTCACGTTCCAGCCATTGGGTAAATTAGTCAATTGCATTGTTTCCTTCAGGGGGCCAAATGAGGTGAAAGTTGCAGAGGTGTTGACTGATGCCGCCTCATAAGGGACAAAACCAAAGCCCTCGGCACTGGATGGGTAAAGAACTGCTTGAGCATTGCTAAGTAGCCAAATACGTTCACTGCTACTCACGTGCCCGAGGGTGTGCACGGATCCCCGGAGGTTCACGTGTTTGTTGATCAGTTCCTGTTCCTGTTTTTTGGAACTGCTGCTTTTGACGTGGAGCCCGGCGAGGACCAGGTCAATTGAGTGACCTTGGTCGAGGAGTTCTTGCCAGACTTTGATAGCAAAGTCCCGGTTTTTGTGAAGGAAGTCGTTTCCAAGAACTAGAAGGAATGGTTTGTCAGTTGTCAGGTCTTTGGGTTTGATCATTTCAGTATCGGCGCTGATGTGGTCAAGGCCAAGGGGGATTGCTTGGATTCGCTTAGGGTCAAGCCCTGGGGTTTCTTGGTAAAGGCGCTTGGCTACGTCTTTGCTGATAGTGGTGATTCCGTCAACGCTGAGGGCGATTTTGCGTTGCATGGCACGGTAGGCAGCCCAAGCTTCCGGGGATGCGTGATATTTAGGAATGTCATACGCGATTAAATCCAGATAAGTAGTAATTACTCGCTTGCCGAGTTTGCGAGCCTGGGAGATATCCACTCTCTGATCGATCTGGTTGGGATACCACATGATGTCCGTCTGGCCTTCACCACCAAGAGTGATCTTGGGATGGTCGATGAGGTGTTTGGCGTACGTGGGAAGTTCATTCAGGCCAACGAGGCGAATGCTCTTGATACTAGGTTGCTCAGCTAATGCTGCTGTTCCAGCTGTTGTCATGACTTGCGCACCGGTTTCATGCGGGCCAAGCCAAGTGACATCGATAGTCACCGTGAGGTTGTTGAGATCAATCGGGGTGTTATTGAAAGCGGCGTAGTGAGATGAACTGGGGTCTTCGCGCTCTTGCAGATCCATAGCGCTGGGTTCAGCAATGATTGGAGCTCTTTTTGCATCCGCACTGGTGGTGAACCACCAGTCATGCCACAGGCCACGCTCGGACGCTGATTGCGGGTCACTTGCAATGTCGTTCTTCGCTGTTGCAATCAGGCAGCCTGCCGGGGCGTTTGCCCGCAGAAATGTTTCATTGAGGTTTGTGTTGTCCGAGGCCATGATACTGATGGTGAAGATTCGTGGGTCGGAATCAAAGTGCTCACTGAATAACTGGATGCGATCCATGGTGAGGAGTTGTGGATCGCCCTCCACCGTGACAACTCGGCCAGTCTTGGTCTTAAAGGTGGGAGATTCCATTACAGGGCCTCATAAATTCTCTGCAGGTCTTGATTGAGGGCTGGGGAGTAGTACGGATCAACAGGGTACTTGCTGCTCCACCGCTGCGTGAAGAGTTGTTGCTCCTGCGGATCTGAGTTCTTGCGGGTCAGACTGGCGCCTTCGTGGTGGGTGAAGTGGGCGTACGGGGTCCAGGCGATTCTTTGATTGTGCTCTTGGATTCTTAAGCAGAAGTCCACATCGTTGAAGTCTTTAGCGAATGCAGTGTCAAAGCCTTGAAGTTCGTTGAATAGTTGTTTGTTCACCAGCATGGCAGCGGCTGTGACCGCGAGATAGTTGCGTGGGGTGAGGGTGGCACCAAAGTAGCCGTAGTCCTTGCCTGATTTGGAAATATACGGGTGGGTGGGACCACTGGGAAGCAGAATGATTCCGGCATGCTGCAGGTTGCCGTTGGGGTAGGTGAGTTTGGCACCAACTGCACCAACTCCTTCGATTTGATTTATTTCCAGCATGCGGGTGATGGGGTTATCAGATTCTGCGGTGGTGTCATCATTAAGTAGAAGCAGGTACTCGCTTTCCTCGCTTGCATGTTGGGCGCCGAGGTTGATTGCTTCACTGAAGTTGAAGGTTGGGTTGGGGGTGTAAACAACTTGTTTGTCCGCACCTGGGATGGGTGGTAACTCCCCGGTTGTTATTGCGATTACTTCGAATTCTGTTTGGTGTTCTTTTTCTTTGAGCGACTTGATGGCGTCCGCGACGAATGTGTTGGTGTTGTTGCTGTTGGGTGTGCCGATGGTGGGAATGATCACCGAGACTTTTGTTGGTTGTGTTTGTGGGTGAATTTCATTCAGTCCCTTGACACTGCTGGGTGTTGACTCGCCACCGGCGAATGTTTTATTCAGGTAATCCTGCTGGGCGCGTTGGCCGGCTTGTTGAGCCCAGGGTTTGGCATCAATGCTTTGCGCGGTGCTTTCACTCCACGAACGCCAGTGGTAGAGGGGTAGCGGAATGTGGATCACTCTCGCGTGTTGCTGGGTGAGGGTAGGGAGTAGGCGCAGAGCGAGATCAAAATCCTGGGCGCCATCCATTTCGCTTCGGAGTCCGCCTACGGCGTTCACTTGGTCACGCTTGAAGATGGTGAAGTGACAAAGATACATTTGGGTTAACAGTAACTCGGGGGAAAAATCTGGTTTGCAATATAACTCGAAGTGATTGCCTTTGGAGTCAATTTTGTCTTCATCTGAATAGACAGCATCTGGGTTTTTGCTTTCGAGGATCACCTGGGTGAAAGTGCTAATGCACCGGGGATCCAAGGTGTCGTCGTGATCCAGCATGCCAATGTATTGGCCGGTGGCATTCGCCAGTGAATGATTAATTGCGCTGGAGATTCCACCATTGGGTTTGGACAGAACTTTGATCCGAGGATCGTTGGCGTGCTGATCTTTGAATTGGTCGAGGTAGTTGTTGACTTCTGGGTTGGTGGAACCGTCATTGGTGATTACTAGTTCCCAGTTACGGGCTTGTTGATTTATTACCGATTGCAAGCACTCCTGCAGGAAAGGCAATGGTGGGTTGTAGACCGGGAGGAGAATGGAAATCGTGATTGCGTAATCCAGACTGCCTGGTGTGGTGTGACTGGCTTGCTCGAGCCAGGCTTTGTATTGCTTGCCAATATTGCGCTCGTAGAGCTTGCGCTTGATGGCTCTTTTGAGTTTGCCCAGTGGCCGGCGGATTTTCTTAATCATGTGATTGTGAAGGTCGCGGGGATGGTGACGAATCCTTGGCCGATTTCACCGCTGGCGCTGCGCACGGGGAACTCGAGGACTTCATTCCAGGTGTCCAGCGTGCGG
>CAITYI010000425.1 GCA_903896585.1 uncultured bacterium | reverse complement strand
TCTTTGACACTTTTCACGGTAATCCCACCATGATTCCTGTCGCCTTACAGCCACTCGCCAGTCTGCTAGAAGAAAACATTCAGATAACCGCTCATTTTCTGACTAATGCCATTTTATCGGAAAAATGATCCAGTGCATTGGAACCAAACTCAACCCAAGCAGCCACGAAGAGGGCCGCACGACTGATTAAGGGGCCACGGACTCCCGGGAGGGGACTCATAGTTGATTGTCGAAGTGGCTCTAGGATTCTGTTACTTGGCACGTGCCCCCCTACTCAGCCGTGCGGGGCTCTTCGGTTTTGTTGAGGGCAAGCTGGATCTGGGTTTTGGCAGCCCCAACGGGGCGAAATGAGAAAGCCTAGGGCAACGCCCTAGGGAACGGCAACACCCATATTACCAAGCCCTGAAAGGGCGAAACTATTCAGACTGTTTCGCCCCTTCAGGGCTTGGGGACGGATGAATACGACTCTCCTAGGGCGGTGCCCTTGTCATTCCACACATTTTTTGCGATTTTTTTTCTGTGGTGACTTTTGGTTTGCGAATTGCTGGAAGACTTGCCAACCGATGGCGAGATCGCGCATGCGTTGAAAGCCAATCCACATACACTTGGGCCCAGGCGGTCCGTCGCCTTTGCGGCCCAGCCACCCGCCTAATTGGCCGATGATCTCCACCATTTCTGAAAGGCAAGGAGGTTGTTCCGGCGGGGAACAACGGTTGACAAATGCGTAAGCTGCCTGCCATTCGTCGCCATCCAGGACGGCCGTGCATGGCAGCTCGGGTTGCTCACGATTTAGCATGGTTAATCGGTGAATGCGCCACGCGACCACCATTGTCACGGCCAGAAAGTTCCTGAACCGTTCGAAGGTCATCAGTTGCGATGCTTCGATCCGACATCCTGATTTTAGAATCTTAAAATATACCTCAATAGTCCAACGCAGACAGTAATAGTTTAACACCTTGTCGATGTCATCGGAGTGTTCGACGGGTAAATCAGTGAGCAGCAGCCATTCGATTGCAGGTTCGTCAGAAGGTGGGTGACTTTCACGCAACAGTACAACATTGACGGTCACCGGAGGTGTCCGGCGTCCCATGTCGAACGGTGCCTGAATCGTGATCGACCCGGCCCGCAGTTCACAGCAGGCAATGCGTTGACTGCGAGCTGCCTTGCGTTTTCTGCTGTCACCACCCTGGCGTTGTCGTGCGCGGATGTCGAGTTGGCGTACGCCGTTTTGGGGGAGGCTGGCGGCAGCAGCAAACAAATAATCGGAAGGTTTGCGCCTCGTTGTTTCTGTTACTAATGCCCGGTTTTGGCAAGCGCGCACAATCCAACTGGCACGAGGCCCGGCATCAACCCGGCGTGCTTCCTGCAGAAATTCAAAGATATCACTTTCGCTGTCCGATACGCATACCAATCGAGTCTCAGGTGCGGCGTCCGCCACCTCACAAACGGAGCGATATCCGTTCACCCAACGAGCACTTTCTTTGGCCGCAAATGGCGTTTTATCGCGTCGTCGTGCGCGTTCGGCTGCGCTCAGTTTGGCCCGCGGGTCGTCGGGATCGCGCGTCCACACCTTTCCCGGCAGCAAACCTAGGGGAACTCCATCAACACTCATCGCCAGCAATACATGATTCAACGCACCGACGCGCGGTTCGTCGTGCGAACCCAAAGGACCGATGCCAGCCATGCTCTCCATGGGCCGAGTCAGATCGATTTCGGTTGTATCCTGAGCGACAATTGCCACACGAGCTTGGGAAATCCGGCCGCGTGTTCGTTCGAAATGGGGCTGAAGAATCCCTTGGTCGTCGACCCTGTCGTTGTCTAACAACCGGTAAGCGGCCTCCACTTCAGAACGGTGATTTGCCGTTTCGCTAGCAGCAATCGAAGCCGGTATGCTCAAGCTAGGATGGTTCACCCGCTGCTCCACAAACTTCCGGCACCGTCGATTGAGCCGTTCATCTCCTACATCTAATAACTGGAACTCTTCGACAATCCACGATTGCATGTGTCACTCCATTGACACGAGGTTTCATGTGCCGCTGCACACGGCGACGACCATCCTGCAATTACCATCAAATTCACGCAACCCCGCAATCGGCCCATCTCAATAATCCTGCCGAAAAGATGTGTGGAATGACAAGGGCAACGCCCTA
>CAITYI010000424.1 GCA_903896585.1 uncultured bacterium | reverse complement strand
TGCCCCAAATTGATCGTAGTGATGTGATTGCCACGCAATGCCTCAAGAACCGCACCGGTTGCTTCCACAGCGTCTACGGGAAGCCCCAGTGCTCGCGCAAATACATTCCCGCTACCACCGGGTATCGGAGCAACAATGGTGGTGCTTGGGCCGTGGGAGAGTAATCCATTAACTACTTCGTTGATAACTCCGTCGCCACCCAAAGTGAAAATAATCGGAATGTCTTGTTCTCGAGCGTATTCTCCTAAAGCAAAAGCATGCCCTCGGTGATGGGTCACGGTGACGTCCAGATCAAAGTCATGGGATACGGCTTTCACAATGACATCGGTGACCAGAGGAGAAGTTGTGGTCGCTTGCGGATTTACCACCATCATTGCTCGTGTTGACACTGTAGAACCATACGTCACCTCCGTTCTGTAACCTTCATCATGTGCACAGGCCACCGTCGCTGAGATTGCTTGCGGGAATCTCCGCTGTTGAGGGAGTCTTCTTTCTTTTTTATGCCATCCTCGTCACCGCGGGAGTGCTTCGTTTTGGCCTAACCGGACCCGAAGCAGTATCCAACCCAGCCGGTGTGACCCTTGAGGTCATCATTTTTCTCTTTTTTGGTATTGGCCTGATGGTCACAGCCTGGGGGTGGTGGCAGACAAAGCGCTGGGCCCGTTCACCCTTTGTCTTGGCTCAGTTACTCGCCCTCGTTGTGGCCGTACCACTGATCAGCGCAACAGGAAACATCGAAAAAATCGTGGGTGTTGTTGTGACCGTCGTGGCGGTTGTTGGTGGCGTCATTTCGCTGCTGCCCTCTACAACAGCTCTCCTGTATCGCGACGCAACTCCGACAGAATCTGAGTAATTCTTCGCCCTACGGCCACTTGGTGCATACCGGTGACCTGTGCGATTTCAGATTGGCTCAGTCCCTGGATAAATCTCATGCCGATTAATCTTCGGTCAGTTTCGGAAAGGAGTTCCAAAGCTGGCTCAAGGGTTAGCCAAACTTCTGCCGATTCGTATCCCGGATCGGATGTAGGCGCCCAATCCCATGAATCAGGCTCGCTGAGTGTCTTCATGTGAGTGACATTGACTGTTTCGAGTGCCTCAAGAATACTGCCAGAGTCAATTCCGCAGGAATCGCTAATTTCTCGCACGGTGGGAGAGCGTTCTAGGGAGGTGGTGAGGCTCTCGATTGCAGAGTTGATCGTTTTTATGTTCTCCAACAGATTGCGTGGAATCCGAACTGTGCGCTGTTGATCTCTTAGAAAATGGGAGATCTCACCGCGAATGTGGGTCCCTGCGAAAGTACTAAAGGCCGTGTCACGACTGAGATCAAAATTATTGATCGCATGGAGCAAACCTATGTTTCCCATTTGAATGAGGTCCTCACGCAAATCTGGATCATGGACATGAATGAAGTGACGGACAAGCCCTTGATGCTCGCGAATAATCTCCTCACGAATCGATTCGGATCGCACGTTTGATGTTTCAGGGTTCCTCAACTCTTCAATAAGGTCGTGTGCTTGATTGGGCCGCATGGTAATTAGTTCGATTCAAAGATGCTGAACTCAATAATGAGAAAGCCGTTGACTAACTCGGTTGTCAAATTCTTGGACACCGCACTCAGTACCGTCCAGGTAAAGCCTTCCATGGAACTAAAGTCCGGCAGATCGGTGAGGACTGACGGTGCACTCGCTCGAATAGTGAGATATTTGTGGTCACAGGCCCATGACCACGCAAAATCTGCACCCGGCTCAGCGTGGTTGATCAGGAGAATTGCGGCTTCGCTGCAAGCAATTTTGCTGTCATCAAGTAAATCGATCGTGAGATCAGAGCGTGCGGCCGCAGCCCCCGAGATTGTGCGAAGGAGAGACACGAACTCGGGAGTTGCCGGCATCCGGAGTTCGATTGTCGGGTTCATGGAGAAATCGCTCGCTGTGCGAGGTTGGAGAGTGCTTCGCCAGACACCCGATAGGGAATCCACTCGGTCAGGGATTCGGCACCTAAGTGGTGGTAGACATCGCGGGCAGATTCATTCCAATCCAATACCCACCATTCGAATCTGGGATAACCCTCAGACTCACAGAGTGCCGCCAACTCGGCCATGAGGGCTTGGCCGATACCCGAACCTCTGAACTGAGGACGCACGTACAGATCTTCAAGATAAATGCCGTGCTTACCCTGCCAAGTTGAGAAGTTTCGAAACCAGAGTGCAAATCCAGCAATTTCTCCACTTTGAGTTTGGGCAATGTGGGCAAAGACCGTTGGATTTTCACAAAACAGTGCTGTGCGAAACTGCTGGGCAGTTGCAATAGCAAGATCCGCGGCTCGCTCAAATTCAGCGAGCTCGCGGACCATTGCGACTATTTCGACTTCGTCACCGGGAATTGCTGGGCGAATCCGAATTTCAGACATGTGGAACTAGGCCTTCTTTGTTTCCCAAAAGATCTCGGAGATTTCATCGATCTTTCCAAGAAGTTGATCGGCTACCGCAACATCAACGGTGCCCTTGGTACCACCAGCTCCGGCGAGCTTTGTTGCCTGGTTGAAAAGGTCATTGAGTTGTGGATACTTCTCAAAGTGTGGTGGCTTGAAGTAGTCGGTCCACAAGACCCAAAGGTGTTCTTTGACCAGATGTGAACGTTCTTCCTTTATCGTGATCGCGCGGGTCTTGAACTCTGGATCATCGGATGCGTGGTACTTCACCATGCACGCTTTCACGGACTCAGCTTCAAGGCGGGCTTGGGCGGGATCATAAACACCGCACGGCAGATCGCAGTGTGCATAGGCGTGATCGGTGGTCAGGATTGCGGTGAGAATTCGGGTGCTGAAAATTCGGGTGCTTGGCTGCTTGCGCATAGGTGCTCCTCTTGTGGGTTACTGACTCCCCAACTCTAGTAGCCGGCTTCCAACCTGCAATGTGGACTCCGCTGAGTCTGGTGATCGATACCCTGACTCCGTGTTTGGCATTC
>CAITYI010000423.1 GCA_903896585.1 uncultured bacterium | reverse complement strand
GCATCCCGCGTAGTTGTGGTGGTGGACGATGGTGTTGAGACTGGAACAGCGGCACGAGCATGTGGTACTTGGTTGAAGGAACAGGGAGTGCTCCATTGCATTTTGGCAGTTCCCGTCTGCCCCAAGACGGCGATCAATTCATTGCAGTTCCTGTACCAATCAATTGTGAGTGTGAATTCCCCACTTGGGGTGCAGGCGTTGTCTTGGCATTTTCAGGATTTTGATCTAATCGACATCGATACGGCCACTGCGCTGCTCTCCTCACGGGAGCAGCAACTCGGTCAGTAATTTGTCCTTGAATAGACTGAGGGCATGGATCGTGTAGAAGCAATTGTCAACCTTGCCAAGCGACGTGGGTTTGTGTTTCCCTCTTCAGAGATCTATGGCGGAACCCGCTCGGCGTGGGACTACGGTCCCTTGGGTGTTGAACTCAAGGAGAATATCCGCCGCCAATGGTGGCAGGCGGTTGTTCGTCAACGCGACGATGTCGTGGGGCTTGATTCCTCGGTGATCCTTGCCCCTCAGGTGTGGGAGGCCTCCGGACACGTAAATGCATTTGTGGATCCACTCACCGAATGTAAAAACTGTCATAAGCGCTACCGAGCCGATCAACTTCTCGAGGCATACGCAGAAAAGCATGGGGGTAAGGAACCGGCCGATGGTCTAGCGAGTATTAACTGCGTCAACTGCGGAACAAAAGGGCAATTCACCGAGCCGCGTGACTTCAATGGAATGCTGCGCACTTCAATCGGGGCGGTTGAAGATGCCGGTGCCGTGCATTATCTGCGACCTGAAACCGCCCAAGGTATTTTCGTGAACTACCTCAATGTCATGACGGCCGCTCGCAAGAAGCCACCATTTGGCATTGGCCAAACGGGTAAAAGCTTCCGCAACGAAATCACCCCGGGTAATTTTATTTTCCGTACTCGTGAGTTCGAGCAAATGGAAATGGAATTCTTTGTTCAGCCGGGAACCGATGAAGAATGGCACGATTACTGGCTTGATCAGCGTTGGGATTGGTACGTGGATTTGGGTCTTAACCCGGAGAACATGCGTCGATTCGAGCATCCAAAGGAAAAATTGAGTCACTACTCCAAGCGAACGGTTGATATCGAGTATCGATTCCGTTTCGCTGGGAGCGAGTGGGCTGAACTCGAGGGCGTTGCCAATCGCACCGACTTCGATCTCAAGACTCACACCGAACACTCGGGAACCGATCTAAGCTATTTTGATCAGGAAACGGGGGAGCGTTGGACCCCCTTTGTCATTGAACCTGCAGCGGGTCTCACCCGAGCAGTTTTGGCGTTCATGCTGGATGCTTATGACGAAGATGAAGCGCCCAACTCCAAGGGCGGAGTGGACAAGCGCACTGTCTTGCATTTTGATCCACGTTTGGCACCTGTCAAAGCGGCCGTTCTTCCGCTCTCGCGCAATGCCGATCTCACACCCAAGGCAAAAGACCTGGCCGCGCAATTACGCAAAAAGTGGAATATTGACTTTGACGATGCCGGTGCCATCGGTCGGCGTTACCGTCGTCAAGATGAAATTGGCACGCCATACTGCATCACGGTCGACTTTGAGACTCTGGAAGACCAAGCGGTCACCATTCGGGAACGCGACAGCATGCAGCAGGAGCGGATTGGTCTTGATGCCGTGAATGATTGGTTGGCTGTTCGACTTCCTGCCAG
>CAITYI010000422.1 GCA_903896585.1 uncultured bacterium | reverse complement strand
TCAGCGGTTACCGCCACGTGTCAGACGACTCAGCCCGCGAACTCTTTGCCAGCCTGTGGGGAACCGAGATGCGAGCCGAACCTGGCTTGCGCATTCCCAATATGTTGGATGCGGCACTGACCAACACATTCCGCGGCATCTATATTCAGGGCGAGGACATTGCTCAGTCCGATCCCAATACCGAACACGTCATGGCAGCCCTGAGTGCCATGGACATGGTGATTGTGCAGGATCTATTCCTCAATGAAACATCTAAGTACGCGCACGTGTTCCTACCCGGAACATCTTTCCTCGAAAAAGATGGCACGTTCACCAATGCTGAGCGCCGCATCAATCGGGTCCGTCCGGTCATGCCTTCCCAAACCGGTATGTCTGAGTGGGAAGTCACCTGCGCTCTCGCTCAGGCCATGGGTTACAACATGCACTACAACAACGCCAGCGAGATCATGGATGAAATCGCAAAGGTCACGCCCACATTCGCCGGTGTCTCATTTGCCAAGCTTGACAAAGTCGGCAGTGTGCAGTGGCCGTGTAATGACAACGCGCCGCTCGGCACCCCGATCATGCACGTGAAGAAGTTTGTTCGCGGCGAAGGCCAATTCATTACCACCCCCTACGTCCCCACCGATGAGCGCAGCACGCGCAAATATCCCCTTCTGTTGACCACCGGTCGGATCCTGAGCCAATACAACGTGGGTGCCCAAACTCGGCGCACCAACAACGTGGTGTGGCATCAAGAAGATGTTCTCGATATTCACGAATCAGATGCCCTCGAACGTGGAATCGCCGATGGTTCGTGGGTTGAGGTTTCCAGTCGAGTTGGGGCAACGCGACTTCGTGCACGTATCACCGATCAAGTTCCTGCCGGCGTTGTCTACACCACCTTCCACTATCCGGTCAGTGGTGCCAATGTGATCACGACCGACAACTCCGACTGGGCAACCAACTGTCCGGAGTACAAGGTCACCGCAGTCCAAGTGCAGCCTTCGACTGCCATGGTGATCGCGTGACCAAACACGATCCCCATGCACTGGTCAAAATGGCCGACCAGATTGCAAAGAACATTCCTGACCGCGCTCACGTTGCCAAGGCAACAGGCGCTCACATCAAGTCATTTTGGGCTCCATCCATGATCACCACGCTGTCCGAGTACGCCCACAAGCATCCCGAAGAAGTTTCCGCCGACGTCCGCGGAGCCCTTGCTCAATTAGCCCAGTAAATTCACACCACTACCTAAGGAATATCAGTGTCCGAGATTCAAGTGACCTTCTGGCGGGAGATCCCTTCCATGGTGGCCGCCCGTCAGGGCGAAGAAGTTGCCAAGGTGCAACTCCCGCAGCGCTTCCAAGAAGCAATAGATGAAGCCGCCATGCGACTGGGGGAGTCAAGTGCCGACGACTACATGGCTGGCTGGACGCGTTCAGCCTGGGAGGAATTCGGCGGGGATCCGGTTGAAGCAGCCCAGCAGCGGTCCGAGGCACTCGACCTGGAGTGGACCCAGGAACGCCTCGATGCCTATCTTGATTCGTTGGGGTAACCCCCGTCACGGTAGGAGCTCAAAGGTCTGGCCATCTAAACCTCTCATTGCTGTGAAATGTCGCCGATCATAGGTAGCGATTCGGTGGGTGCCGAACCGGTGAGCCATTACGACCAAAGAAGCGTCCGTAACTCCGATCTTTTTATCGGAGTAATGAGCAACGATGTCACGACAGATGGCCAGATCGAAAGCGTTGACTTCCGGAAGTTCATAAGCTCCGTCCAATAACTCGTCGAGCATGACCACTTCAGCGTTCAGGCCAAAGCGAGACAGAACGAAGTAATCGAGTTCGGCAATAACAAATGGACTGATGACACAGATCTCATCTGTGGCCTCCATGATTGTGGCAGCGTCCTGATGGTGGGGGTCATCGGCGACAAAGTATGAATACAAGACGCCGGTATCTACCACAATCACTGTTCCCCGAATCCCTCCATGTGTTCATGGAGATTGGCTCCGGTAATCCCGTCTTTGGGTGCACCAGAAATGATCCCACCGCGCGGGGCCCTGCGATGCAACTCGTTGTCTACAGCTCGACGGATGAGTTCTGCTTCGGTGATCTGCCGGCGCGAGGCCTCGTGCTCAAGCCGCGATTTCATCTCCTCGGGCAGATAGATAGTGGTTCGCTTCATGCCATACATTGTGCCATACGTCTTGAATGGGGGTCTAGACCAAGGAACCCTAGAATGATTAAGCAGAATAACTGCTTGACTGTAATTCTGCATTGATCTAGTCTGTCACCATGAGTGAAGTCATCCAGTTTCATGGATTCGTGAGCGTTCAATCTCGCGGATTAATTGCCCTTCCAAAAACTGTGAGAGCGAAGTATCGGCTTGACGACCCTGGAGCTCAGGTGGAGCTCACCGAGCGCGAAGACGGGGTTATCGAACTCCGACCAGCACTGGCTATCCCGGCAACTGAAAAGTGGTTTTGGGAGGAAAGTTGGCAAGCGGGGGAACGAGAAGTCGATGCCCACGTTGCCAAC
Organism: uncultured bacterium; assembly: GCA_903896585.1. Classification (GTDB taxonomy): domain Bacteria; phylum Actinomycetota; class Actinomycetes; order S36-B12; family S36-B12; genus UBA4592. The sequence continues at coordinate 1,289 of CAITYI010000422.1, read as the reverse complement.
GAGCGAATTATTGTGACCGAGGGTGTGGATGAATTTCTCCAGTCCCTTCCACAATCTGCTAAAACTACGGAGTGAAATTCGAGCGAACCCAGCGCTTTGACTCCGATTTCTCGGCATTACCCCGAGAGCACCAAGTCCAGTTCCGTTCAGTGGTAGCGGACTTTCATGATGCCTGTGAGTCGTTCATTAATGTACAAAACTCCGCGCGAACTCAAGGGTCTTGGAAATGGCCTCATCGGCTTCGAGTCAGGCGGATGGCCAGCGCTCCCGGGATTTGGGAAATGACCTGGTCTTTTTCATCCCCAGACGGGCGTGCGACCTTCGCGATTGTCCACCGCAATGGCGAAACCCGAGTGCTGTGGAGGCGAATTGGTAACCACGGGATCTACCGAAACCCCTGAGAAGTTCATGGGAAACCGCTTCACGCCGCGCTGGGTGATCGGGGTACAGTGACCGCTGGTAGCAACCAAGTCGAAGGTGGGAAATAGATGGATAGGTCAGCCAGCGCAGGCATTATTGGGGCAGCGATCGCTATAGGTCGATCCTTCCAACCGAATCTCTTGACTCGTGGTTCAACCGATCAAGCCATCATCACCGGAACATCCTCCGGTATCGCCTACCAGGTGTATAGCGCAGCCGATGCCGTTCTCACTTCGGTGGCTTCGCGCCTCGGCCACACAGACGAACCATCCGCTCGATCTCGATTGATCGTTGCCGGTGTTGCTGGAGCCGCGGGAGCTGGCGCTTCCTACTTATTGAAGTGGAAAGAACACGAAACACATGGTCGGGCAATTGGTCGTCTGGTTGCACAGGGCATTGCTGTCACCGCTGGAGCAAGTGCTCTGTCCACCGCAACATCAAAGAACTTCAATTCAGGACCCACCCGCTATCACGTCGCGGTGGCGGCGGTTGCTGGCGCTGCAGCCTGGGCTTCGACTCAGCCGTGGAAGGCCCTTCCGGGTTCCGCCAATTACGGCGAAGTTCCCGGCTCGATTGAATTCAAAGGAAAGTTCTTCTTCGAGGATCAGGTACGTGAGGTCACTCCGGTTAAAGCTGCGGGAATCGGCGTAGGGGTCGCTGCGGTCACCCTGGGTCTGTCATTCGTTGAATCGGCGTTGACCAACACACTCGCAAAAGGTGCAAGTTTTGCTTTGGGCGGGCAGCCGCAGGATCACCGCGCACTCGGTCGGTTAACCAGCATGGGAATTTTTGTTGGTGCAGGTTGGTTTGCTGTGAGCCAGGTGGACACTTTGTTAAGTAAGGGCGGCGGCGGTATTGAACCCGGACTG
>CAITYI010000421.1 GCA_903896585.1 uncultured bacterium | reverse complement strand
GAGGCCGGCGATAACGTGACCTTGAACTCGACCCCCCCGGTCGATGTCCCCGCAATCGTGGTTCCAGACATCATGCCCAGACTGCAAGAACAGGTTTCGACCGCAATGTCTACGCCGGACACCGTCGATGGCGTCAAGGCCAGTCTTGCGGTTCAGGCTGCGGTGGCGGCCGAGGCCGCCGACCAGGCCACCCTGAACAAGGCGGAAATGGACCTCGCCAGCGCCGTGAGCTCCGCGGGGCTTTCCGGCAAGGTGGTATTGAGCCGAGAGGAGCGCGGGTTGGTGGTGACCCTCCTGGTTGACGACGTAATCTTCCCGCCCCACAGCGCCACCCTGCAGTCCGGCGGTTCCGATGCCATCAGGGCACTTATTCCGGCAATCAAAGACTCCGGGTCCCAGCTGATCGTTGAAGGCCACACCAACACGGCTCCCGTGCAGCCGATCAACTTCCCCAGCGACTGGGAACTGTCCAGCGCGCGTGCTGGTGCTGTTGCCCGGTTCCTCAACTCCGAAGGGGAAGTTGCCCGATCCAGAATGCATGTTGCCGGCTACGCGGACACTTCTCCGCTGGTCCCCGAGTCTGACCCGGATCACCTTCGACTCAACCGGCGAGTTGCGATTGTGTTGGCCAGCGGCCTCACCGATGAACAACGGTCCCTCCTCGACGGAGCGCGGGTCGCAAGCGAGATATCTAATGAAGACACCGGCCAATGAAGCAAATAACACTCAGTTCGCTCAAGATTCGGTTCGGAAAGCCGATTAACCCCATGGAGGAAAATCATGGCTAGTAAGAAGTCCGGCTCAGAAGATGGCGACAAGAAGGGCAGTTCGCGCTTGCGGATTGTCGTTATTGCGCTGGCGATTTTGGTGGTCGCGGGCGGAGTTTACATATTTCTTGGACGGGGAGCCGCACCGGCACCCGCAGAAGCCGAAGTCGTGTTGACCGAGCCCGTGGTCAAAGGCGCGGTCATTAGACTCGAACCGATTTTCATTAATCTCAAGGACGAGCGCTTCCTCAAGCTCGGAATGGCGCTGCAAACCACCCTCGTGGACAAGGACGCTGAGCTCGATGGCTCCATGGCCCTTGATGCCGCTATTGAGGTCTTTAGCGACCAGGATATTGCGCAATTGGTTGGCGGTACCGGTCGCAGCGAGCTCAAAGAGCAGTTAATCGAACTGGTGACCGAAAGCTATGGCCCGCAGGTGACCGATATCTACTTCACGGAGTTCGTAATGCAGTAGCACTGACCCGGTCGCCACGGATGAAATGCGACCCATGATCTCGGGCTACTGGCTTTCAGGGCTCGAGGGTGGAAAGGCTGGAAGGAACCGGCCGGATCTTCCCAAATTTGATCCACCTTTTTGTGGCGAATCACTCAGTTAACCTGCTCAGCAGACGATAAGTCCTTCGTGGTCGCAAATACATCTGCCCGAAATCGCGCTGGCGGCGCAGCGACTGAGACCTATGACTTTAGAAATCCTTCCAAGTTCACCCGGGATCACCAGCGGTTACTCGAACAGGGCTTAGAGGCCTACGCCGACCAAACCGCCTCGGTAATCACCTCGAAGTTGCGGGCATCCTGCTCCCACGACCTGGAATCCCTGCAACAAACAACGTATGCAAGCTTTATTAACTCGCTCCCCGAAGAAACGGTGCTGCTGGTCACGTCCCTGAATCCCCTGAATTCAGTGGGAATGATTCACCTGCCCCTGAACTTTGCCATGCTCGCCGTTGACCTTCCCCTGGGCGGCCCCGGAGATGACGATCAACCACAGCGAGGTTTGACGGAAATCGAAAACACGCTTATTGGCGATCTGGGCAGCAGCCTTGCCGGCGCCCTGCGATTTAGTTTTGACGGAATAATCACCTGGTTTCCCATTCTCACCGGCCAATTTTCCACTCCGGAACTCGCCCATGCCGCCTCCCACGGCGACCAAATGCTGGTCGCGACCTTCCGAATGGAAATCAAAGAGCAAGAGTTCAAAACAATGCTTGCCTTGCCACTCGCCCCCGTCCTACCGTCCCTGGACGCCACCCTCGCGGAGCGCCAGGCCGAAAAGGGCGGAGCGAAAAACCGCGACTTCACCGCAGATCTCGAAACGCGCCTTCGGCTCGCCCCCGTGGTCGTGTCCGTACGCCTGCGGCCCATTCAGGGTCGGTTGGCCGACTTTGCCAACATCTCGGTTGGCGATGTTTTCCGTCTTGGCCATTCACCGGACTCACCGTGGGAAGTCACCAGCCACGGTGTCGTGTTCGCACACGCGCTTCCTGGTGGCGAAGGCACTCAAGCAGCATTCCGAGTTATTTAACCAAATAGGGAGTCGATATGACCGTTGGTAACAACGAGGGCCAACTGGCCCTCATTATGGAACAGATGCGCATGTCCATGTCTGGATTGTGCGATGCCCTATCCGTGACATCGGTCGTCGCATCGGGTGAACCATCGCTCACCCCACTGGACATTGAGATCACCTCAACCACTTCGCTGGCCGTTGTCTCGGTGGAAGGATCGATCAACGGTAATCTGATGGTCGCGCTCCTCGAGGGTGCGAGTCCAGACATCACCACTTCTGCGGGCTTGGTCCAAGAACTTGAATCAGCCATGGATTCCATGTCCCAAGTGATGGATTCAGAAATTGGAGCTCCAGCGCCGGCTTCGGGTGCACCCACAATTGCTCCAGACGTGAGTGTGCCGCTCCTGGTAGATGGCGCGGTTGTCGGGGCGGTACTGCTGTTCCTCGCCCCGGCTACTGAGGCTGCTGCTCCTGCTGAACCTGCTCCTGCTGAGCCGGAGGCTGCCGCTGCTCCGGCTGCACCTGCTCCTGCTGCTGCTCCAGCTCCACCAGCACCTGCTGCCGCACCTGCTCAAACTGCTCCGGCCTTTAACCCGCTGAGTACCCCTAAACAAATGGATGCCCTCGCCGGTGTGCAGATGGAAGTCACGATTGAAGTGGGCCGCACCTCACTGCCCATTGGTCAATTGCTGCAGCTACAACCTGGACAGATCGTGGAACTCGACCGCGAGGTGGGTTCACCCCTTGACATGTTCATCAACGGCACCCTGCTGGCCCGCGGCGAAATTGTTGTCGTGGACGATCAGTTCGGATTCCGAGTGACCTCAGTCGTTACCACGGATTGATTCAAGTCGAATCAGTGAATTGATGGATACCGTATGGCTCGTTCTCAGGTTTGTGCTCTCACTTGCTGTTGTCCTCGGCCTGATCTGGGGCCTCGCCCGCGTGAAGAAGCGCATCAGCCCCACCAACTCAGGCACGATCCAAGTGCTGTCCAAGATTCCAGTAAGCCGCAAGGGCAGCCTGCTGCTCGTTGAGGTTGGCGGCAAAAAACTGATGATCGGTGCAACCGATAGCAATATTTCGTTGCTCAGTGTGATTGATATGCCACCGGAAACCCCTGAGATCAAAGAAGAAAGACGGCCGGTCCAACTAGATTCCTTAATGGTTGAGCTGATGGACTCCCCAGACTCAGCAGGATTCGACCTGGACCTTCTGGACAAAGAAACTGTCACCTCGTTGAAGCACGCACATTCCCTAAAGCACACACAGTCCCTAAAGCACTCACAGTCCGAAAGCAAGCTTGCCGGTTCAGTGCTCTCTCGGGACACCTGGCGAGCCCTCACGGAAACTCTGCGCGAGAAGACGGTTCGCTCATGACTCGATGGGTGCGTGCTGTCCTCGCCCTGTCCGCAACACTGCTCGGCACAGTAGTGATCGGTGTCGCGCTGGCCACGCCATCGCAGGCCGTCACCATCGAACTTCCCGACCTCACCGGCGGTGAGGGACCATCCAGCGCGATCGTGCTACTGCTTTCGCTGACCGTTCTCGCCGTTGCTCCCGCGCTGTTACTGATGGTTACCAGTTTCACAAAAATAATCGTGGTGCTGTCCATTACCCGCAACGCGCTGGGCCTGCAGGGAGTACCGCCCAATCAAGTACTCGCGGGGTTAGCAATCTTCCTCAGTCTGTTCGTGATGTCACCCGTTCTGGGAGTCATGAACACCGATGCCCTTCAGCCATATCTTGACGGCTCAATCAGTTTTGGCCAGGCATTTGACATAGGTCGCATACCGCTCGAAGAATTCATGCTGGCTAATACTCGCCCCGAGGAATTGGCCCTCATGGTGCAAGTCTCAAATGAACCACCACCTGCCACCCCCGCGGACGTGTCCCTGACCACCTTGGTGCCCGCATTCATCCTTTCCGAACTTCGCGCTGCTTTCATCATTGGGTTCGTAATATTTCTACCCTTTTTGATCATCGACATGGTGGTCAGCTCGGGCCTGATGTCAGTCGGCATGATCATGCTCCCGCCGGTTCTGGTATCGCTGCCCTTCAAGCTTCTGCTGTTCGTGCTGGTTGACGGCTGGGCTCTGATTATTTCCTCTGTCGTCGGCAGTTACGCGTAGGTGATTTCATGAGTGAAACATATGTAGTCGAACTTGCCATGCAGCTGATGTGGACCGCGGCGCTGCTGGCGGCACCCATTTTGCTCACCGCTCTGCTGGTGGGTTTGGCCGTCTCCCTCTTCCAGGGACTTACCAGCCTCCAAGACCAGACCCTGTCCTTTGTCCCCAAGATAATTGCGGTGGGAGTCGCACTGGTGCTGGCAGCCGGCTGGATGGTCCAAACTCTGTTGGCCTTCACCCGCGATGCTTTTGCACTCATTCCCGGACTGCTCGGGTAAGGATCCCGAGTGTTTGAACTGGGCGTAACCACCGAAGAAATAATGGCCTATCTGCTCGTGTTCGCGCGCGTTGGCGCGTGGGTGTGGCTCACTCCTCCTTTTGGTGGCGGCTTCCTTCCTCCCTTGGTGCGGATCATGGCTGGGCTGGCATTTGCCATTCCCATGACTCCCGGCGCCATTGCGGCTTCAGGGGGAATCTCCCTCGATCCGGTGAACCTGCTCCTGCAATTCGCCATCCAGGTAGCAATCGGTGTCGCCCTCGGATTGGCCTGTCTGATTCTGCTTTCCGCCGTTCAATCCGCCGGCGCACTGATCGACGTTGCCAGCGGATTCTCCCTCGCATCCGCCTACGATCCGCTGATGCAGCAACAGGCTGCGGTAATTGACCGGGTTTATCAACTACTGGCTGGCGTGTTGATTTTGGTGACCGGTGCCTATCTCATCCTTTTTTCCGGCTTCATGAAAACCTTCGAGATTTTGCCCATTAGCGGCGGCATCAACCTAGGTACGACCGCATCAACTCTGACCGGCGCACTCAGCATGGCTTTTGTCGCCGTTTTGCAAATTGCCGGTCCGATCATTGCCGTCCTGCTGTTGGCCGACATTGGGCTTGGCCTGCTCACCCGAGTTGCTCCCACCATCAACATCTTCGTGCTGAGTTTCCCCGTGAAAATCGGGCTCACCCTGCTCTTGGTCGGTGTTGCAATTCCGCAGTTGAGCCCCGTTATCGCCGGGCTGACGGATTCATCCGTTGATGCCATGCGTGGAATTGTCGGGGGGTGAGGCATGGCTGATTCCGCTGCCAAGACCGAACAGCCGACCCCGAAGAAAATTAAGGAAGGGGTCAAACAAGGTCAAGTCGCCCGGTCGGCAGACCTCGCCGCCTGGACCGGGCTCCTCGCCCTCACCCTGTTGCTGCCATTCATGCTCGAACTTTTGACCGAGCAACTCAGGGCCCTGCTCATGATGCTCCCGGACATTGCCCTCGAACCAACACCGGAGCGGCTGGGCAGCATTGCCCTGCCGGCAGTCTTTGCCATCTCGCTTCTGCTCATTCCCTTCCTGCTTGTAATCCTGCTCGTCACGCAAATCTCTGGGTGGATCCAAGGTGGCGCCCGCCCCTACCTTTCCCGGATCGCGCCCAAAGGCCGAAAAATCAGCCCGCAACAGAATGCGAAGCGGATCTTGGGCACCCAGGGCTTATGGGAGCTAGCCAAACAGATTCTCAAAACCACCGCAATCGGCTTGGTGCTGTGGCTGGTCATCACCCGAACCGTGGAAATCATTTTCGGCTCAGGTCTACTCCCACTCTCAGTTTTGACCGAGATCACCGCCTCTGAGGGGATTCGATTGGTCCAGGCCGTGGTCGCCACGGGATTGTTGATCGCGGTCGCGGATTATTTGGTCAGTAGGAACCGAGTCCGCAAAGAACTGATGATGTCCATGCGCGAGGTCAAAGAGGAATTCCGGCAGGCAGAGGGTGACCCATTGCTCCGGGCCTTTATTCGCCGTCGGGCCCTAGAGGCCTCGCGGAACCGGATGATGGCCGATGTCGCCACCGCAGACCTAGTTTTGGTCAACCCGACCCACATCGCGGTGGCCATCAAATACACCCAGCACCTTGGGGCCCCCAGAATCGTGGCCAAGGGCGCCGGCGAGATTGCCACCCGAATCCGCGAACTTGCCACAGAAAACCGGGTGCCGATCGTGGAGGACATTCCCCTGGCCCGGACCATTTACCGCAACTGTGAGCTGGGTTCGGAAATTCCCACCGAGCTCTTCACGGCCGTGGCTCGGGTCCTGGCCTTCGTCATGAGCCTGAAACGCCGAGGGGCACCCACCGGTACGCACAGTTCCCGTGAAGTGGACCAATTGATCCCACATTAAACAAATAAATCCCGCCCCAAAGGAATAAATCCCGCCTCACAGAAATCATTAAGTCAGGCTTGGGGCGGCCGATAAACCAATTGCCAGGATGGCAAGTTTTCCCATGGATGGTTTTCCCAATGACAGGGGCATCTGTGCGGAGAATTCGGTGGGCTCAGTTCGCGATTCCTATCGCTGTGGTCCTTGTCATCGTAATGTTGATCGTCCCGCTGCCCCCGGTCATCCTCGATCTGCTGATTACCTTCAATATTGCCGCCGCCCTGGTTATTCTCCTCGTGGCAGTTTATGTGCGTAAGCCCCTGGAATTTGCTACTTTTCCCGCCCTACTACTGATTGCCACCCTTTTCCGGCTCGGCCTCAATGTCAGCGTTACCCGCCAAATCCTGGTCAACGGTCACGCCGGTTCGGTGGTAGAAGCATTCGGGAGTTTCGTTATTGGCGGATCTCTCATCGTTGGTTTGGTTATCTTCCTCATTCTCATTGTCATCCAATTCATCGTGGTGACAAAAGGTTCAGAGCGCGTCGCTGAAGTTGGCGCCCGATTCACCCTGGATGCCATGCCCGGCAAGCAGATGGCGATCGATGCTGATCTGAATGCCGGTTTGATTGACGATGCAGAGGCCCGGCGCAGACGAGCCGAAGTGGCTGCCGAGGCAGACTTCTACGGCGCAATGGACGGTGGATCCAAGTTCGTCAAAGGCGATGCGATCGCCGCCATCTTCATCACGATCATTAACCTCTTCGGCGGCGTGGCCATCGGTGTACTGCAAAAAGGCATGAGCTTCACCGACGCAATCAACACCTACAGCCTCCTCACGGTGGGCGATGGCTTAACCGCTCAGATCCCGGCGCTCATGCTCGCGGTGGCCACCGGTCTGATGGTCACCCGGGCCGCGACAGACGGGGACATGTCTTCAGATGTCATGAAGCAGTTCGCGGTGCAGCGACGCGCATTGACATTCGGCGGAATCGGTATCGCCGCCTTGGCAATTATTCCCGGCATGCCCGCACTCCCCTTCCTCATTATTGGTGGCGGACTGATCTTGATCGGACGGCGCCTGGCCCGCACGGCCGGCGTAGCCGATAAAAAAGCTCTTGAGGGAGCAGCCAAACTACTTGAATTGCCCGCGGGCAAGCCATTACCGGACAGTCCCGAGGGGATCGTCCAGGACCTGCAGGTCGACGCCCTTGAACTCGGGCTCAGTTACGACATCATTGACCTGGTCGACCCAAATGTGGGTGGGGACCTCTTGATCCGCGTGAAGGCCCTTCGCCGCAAACTTGCCATGGAACTCGGTCTGGTTCTCCCCACGGTTCGAACGCGAGACGACACAGATTTACCACTGGCCACCTACCGAATCCGGTTGCACGGGGTGGAAGTGGCTCGCGGGCAGGCTCCCCCCGGACACGTCCTTGTTATTGGCGACAACATGGAAGAACTACCCGGCGAGCCCACAAAAGAACCGGTCTTTGGTCTGGACGCCCGTTGGGTTCCTGTTGCCTTCCAGCGCCAAGCCGAACTCATGGGCGCTACCGTGATCGATCGCGCCTCGATCATTACCACGCATCTTGCGGAAACCGTGCGCAAGCATGCAGCTGAACTACTCTCGCGCGAAGACGTCAAAATGCTGGTCGACTCACTGCGCAAATCACACCCATCCGTGGTTGAGGAACTTACCCCGGCTCAGGCATCGCTTGGAGAAATCCAACGAGTACTGCAGGGCCTGCTTAAAGAACGGGTCGCGATCCGAGACCTGGCTCGCATTTTTGAGGCCATGTCGGCAACCATCCGATCCGGACATCAGGGAACCGAAGCACTCGTGGAGTCCGCTCGCGAAGTACTGGGTTCGGCAATCAGTTCCCAAACCGCCATGGAGGGAATCCTCCACGTGATCACCCTCGATCCAACTTTTGAACAAAGCCTGCTCGCCGCT
>CAITYI010000420.1 GCA_903896585.1 uncultured bacterium | reverse complement strand
TGAATCAACCCACGATTGACTTCCTCGCGTACAACCCCGGTACTTCGCCAGTGGCCCGCGTGTATCGATCCGGCCAACTCCTAAGGTCATCACATGAGTAAATCGACGGTCACCCTTTCTACGAGCGGTTCAGACTTTTCTGATGTGGTGAATGTGGCCCGCCACAACGCTCTCGTGGAGATTTCTCCCGAAGCACTCACCGCCATGGCCGCGAGCCGCAAGCATGTAGAAGTCCTCGCCGCATCTGCAGATCCGGTTTACGGAATCTCCACCGGTTTCGGTGCCCTCGCGAATCGACACATTCCCCAGGACATGCGCACCCAACTCCAAAAATCCTTGATCCGATCCCATGCGGCCGGAATCGGCGCCGAAGTTGAACGCGAAGTTGTTCGGGCCACCATGTTTTTGCGCCTCAAAACACTTACTTCGGGTCGAACCGGCGTGCGTCCTGAAGTAGCTCAAACCTATGCAGCAATTCTTAACGCTGGCATCACTCCAGTTGTTCATGAATTCGGGTCACTCGGTTGCAGTGGTGATTTGGCTCCCCTCGCCCACTGCGCCCTTGTGGCCATGGGTGAAGGCCGGGCCCGCAATGCAAGGGGGGAAGAACACGGCGTTGATTCCCTGCTTGCTGAAGCTGGAATCACACCCGTTGAGCTCAATGAAAAAGAAGGCCTTGCACTGATTAACGGAACCGATGGCATGCTCGGCATGTTGATCATGGCAATCAGTGATCTCGAATCCCTCTGCGATGCTGCAGACCTCGCCACCGCCATGAGCATCGACGCATTACTCGGAACCGATCAAGTATTCCGGCCGGAATTACATGCGCCACTTCGCCCGCATCCTGGGCAGGAGGTCAGTGCTGCACACATATACGCACACCTTCAAGGTTCAGGGATTCTGGCCAGCCACAAAGAAGACGATGACCGCGTACAGGATGCCTACAGTTTGCGGTGTGCACCCCAGGTCACCGGTGCCGTGCGCGACACCATTTCCCATGCTCGCAACGTGGCCGAACGCGAACTTGCTGCGAGCATTGACAACCCGGTGATTCTGCCTTCCGGTGAGGTCACCAGTAACGGTAACTTTCATGGCGCACCGGTGGCCTATGTTCTGGATTTCCTCGCCATTGCTGCCGCGGACCTCGCGTCAATCTGCGAGCGCCGCACCGATCGAATGCTGGATAAAAATCGCAGTCAGGGGCTCCCGCCATTTCTTGCCCATGATCCCGGAGTTGATTCCGGCCTGATGATTGCCCAGTACACCCAAGCTGCTTTGGTGAGTGACATGAAGCGCCTCGCGGTGCCTGCGAGCGTGGACTCCATTCCGAGTTCTGCAATGCAGGAGGATCACGTGTCCATGGGCTGGCATGCGGCGCGAAAACTGCGCACATCCGTATCGAATCTCACTTCGGTGATTGCGATTGAGATGTTGGCAGCCGCCCGCGCCATTGAACTGCGCGCGCCACTGCAATCATCAAAGCCAATCATGAACGCGATCAAAGAACTTCGCGCCTACTGCGGTGGACCAGGACCAGACCGATTCCTGGCACCCGATATCGCAGGTGCCAGGGAATTCGTATCCGCAAAATTCCTCGGCTAGTTATTTGTCGGCTGATCCACAAAGAACGCCTTGCGCATGGGCATGACCGGGCGCATCATGAACTCAGGGCGCCTCAATCCTTGGGCATTTGGCCCCGGACGCGTTTTGGACATCCACTCCTTGTACACCTCGCGGGACTTAGCAGTATCCACCACGACATCGCCATACTTATCTTCTTCGTGGGCTCTTTCAATGCGGATCTTCTGGTGCCAGCAATGCATGCCCGACCACGTATCAGGGTGAACAGCGAATGCCAGATTCTGGTGCACACCGGGGTCTTCCCAGTTGATGCGCATGGAGTCAGGATCACCGGAAGCAAATGGCCTGACCCCTTCCTTGTACCGCAAGCGCCAGCGCCCATCTTCCATTCGACCGACATCGACCTTGCCGGTTACCCAACGACTTCCGGCATCGTCAGATGTCCGCCAGCGACCCATGTGATGCGAGAGCGCACTGACTCCAGGCCGGATCGCTTCGGTCGCCCAGACGCGAACAACGAAGTATCCAATTTCGGTGGAAACCCGAACCATGTCGCCCGTTTGCAGTCCGAGACGATCCGCGTCTTTGCTGTTGATCCACATGGGATGCTTATTGGTGATCTCGTTGAGGTACTTGGCATTACCCGACCGAGTGTGGATCATGGTGGGTAGGCGGAATGTCGGAACGAGAACCATTTCATTTTGGGACATGTCAATGGCGCGGTGCGATACATGTGACTCGATGTAGCACGGAGTCGCGTATTCACCCCAACCAAAGTCAGCCATAGATGGTGAATACAACTCGAGTTTGCGTGAAGGGGTGAGCCAGCCGGCAACTTCGGAGCCATCGTCAAGAACCACACCCACCGCGCCAGGCTCGCCTACCAAGGGCTTTTGAGTTTCCATGGTGATGGGCTTTCGCAACACGCCATTTTCATCTGGGACCGCACCTTCGCGCTCGGCGGGAGTTAATGGCCGCTCATCTTGACGATAAATATCCGATGCCACCTCCACCGCACCGAATTTGCGCATGTATTGCATGGGGGTGAGCCCAAGCTTGGCTGCTTTATCTGGCAGCCCTGGCACGCTGTTGT
>CAITYI010000419.1 GCA_903896585.1 uncultured bacterium | reverse complement strand
CGGTGCGTGCCATGGTGCCGGCGGCCGATGTTCACCGCATAATGGATGAACTGTATGTACTAGGAGCGAAGGGCATCCTCGTTACCGATATTCACGCTTGTCGGCTTTAGCCCACCTCGAGCTTAGCTTTAAGTAGGCCTGCCGACAGTTGTTTGCTGAACGCAATTGCTGTCAGCGCTATCGACCACAAGCTCAGCCAAGTGGCGCCGCGGACTATTGCAATGAGTAGGACGCTGAGTGACACCGAGACAGTCTGCTGAATTTTCGAAGTGGTGGTTACGCGCGGGTGCTTCACCTTTAGGCTCGAGTCATGAACATCAGGGGTTCAACAACACCTGGGCCAGAATTCACTCACCTGCCACCAAAAGTAAATCAAGCGCGTTCGCCAGCGCAAGAAATTCAGTCGCATTCATTGGGTGGAGGGCGAAATATTGAGGAGCCTCAGCCCCAATGGAGCCATGATCAGGGCGAAGCCGATCCGAATTTGATGCAGGCGCTCCACCAAGAGGATTCGGCACTAATCGTTAATGCATTAAGTAGTTCGCGGGTACTTGTGGCATTGGTGAAATCAACGGTCGTGCAAGCAACTCAGGGCGGCAGTGGTGACAAGACATCCGATATGTCGGTCGCGTGTCTGACAGCGTCCGATGGTCGGGTCGGTCTCCTTGCCTTTACGTCGGTGGAGTCATTGAAATTGTGGAACACAGAGGCAAGACCAATTCCGGTCGCGGGCAAGGAGGCGGGAATAGCGGCCCTTGATGAATCCGCGAGTGCCCTCATTATCGATCCCGCCGGACCCACCCCATTTACGCTCACTTTGCCCGACCTGGTCGCCCTTACCGGGGTAGATCAGCGTTGGCGAGCCGTGGCCCACATTGAACAGCTGCTGGAAGCTGCAGGTATTGGTCTACCGATATTTGCCCTTGCAACAGATGGGCCCATCGTGATTAAAACTTCACCAGATTTGGGGGAGCGCATTGCCGAACTCCTGGTGGGCAGGGGTGATATTCATGCGTTCACCCCACATGGAATAGCTATTGAAATCATCAGTGACTAGCTCGTAGCCTTTTCAGCTGAGCCTCCCGACTTCAAGGGTTAGATAACTGACCCGGTGAGTGCTTCACCGGGTCCCATGCCAGGTGGGTCAGCGGTGAGTGAGGCTTCCCGGAATGCCAGTTGAAGGCTCTTGAGGCCATCTCGCATGGGGGCCGCGTGCACAGCGCCAAGGTCGGGCGCGGCAGCCGTTACCAACCCAGCAAGGGCGGTAATCAGTATCCGGGCCTCCGCTAGGTCGGGTTCACGTTCATCCGCGGAGAGCCCACAGGCAATGGCAGCAGCGGTCATCAGGTGCATGCCAACGGTCAGCACCACCTCAATTGCCGGGACATCCGCGATATCGAGGGCGGGGGAGTTCTCATTGGTCACGGCTGTTACCCTTGCACTTCCTTACTCCGGCAGCAATGCCGGGTCTGGCAAGCGGAGCATCGGCTCCCACCTCCCGGCGGCTGGGGTTCCCAGCCTCACCTCAGAGGTTAGTGGGCTTAATTGCCCATGCGTGTGCGGCAACGCATACTGCCGATACCTCCGCGTGCTTGTGCACCGGGGGTTTTTTAGTGCGTGGGGAATTCTCCATCAGATTGACCGCAACACCGAAATTGCCAGAGAACGTAAGTGTGATCGAGTAGATGAGGAGGCGCCATCAGCGTCGAACCCCGGATCAATGACCGGATACGTGTCCCTGAAGTTCGTTTAGTCGGGCCGGCAGGCGAGCAGGTAGGAATCGTCCGTATTGAAGATGCACTTCGTTTGGCTGTGGAAGCGGATCTCGATCTCGTTGAGGTCGCGCCGCAATCAAAGCCCCCGGTGTGCAAACTGATGGATTTTGGTAAATTCAAATACGAAGCAGCATTGAAAGATCGAGAATCCCGCCGAAATCAGTCGCATACCGTGATTAAGGAAATGAAGCTTCGCCCAAAGATTGATTCACATGACTATGAAACAAAAAAAGGTCACGTGATCAGATTCCTCAAGGCAGGTGACAAGGTCAAAATCACCATTATGTTTCGAGGTCGCGAACAGAGTAGGCCTGAGTTAGGCATCCGCCTCCTTGGTCGTCTCGCCGAAGATGTAGCTGAAATCGGATTCGTGGAAGCCGCCCCGAAACAGGATGGTCGAAACATGTTGATGGTGCTTGCGCCACTTCGTCGAAAGGCTGAAAGCAAGAAAGCAGACGCACCTGCTGAGGCAGGCGCGGACATTGAAACTTCCGCTTCAACGCAAGCGGATTGAAAGGACAGAAAATGCCGAAGCAAAAAACACATAGCGGTGCTAAGAAACGGTTCAAGGTGACCGGCTCAGGGAAAATCACCCATGAGCAGGCAAACCGTCGCCATCTGCTTGAGGTGAAAAACAGCAAACGAACACGCCGTCTCATGGCGGACGAGCAAGTTGCTCCCGCAGACCTAAAACGCGTCAAGCGCTTGCTCGGCCGTTAGTCGTCCCACCACTTAAAGATCTGTCACTAGAAAATCAGGAGAAGTCATGGCACGCGTCAAACGCGCAGTAAATGCGCACAAAAAGCGCAGGGAAATTCTGGAAAGAGCTTCCGGGTACCGGGGACAAAGGTCCCGGCTCTACCGCAAGGCAAAAGAGCAAGTCACCCACTCGATGGTGTACGCCTACGCGGATCGTCGGACCCGAAAAGGGGACTTCCGTCGCCTGTGGATTCAGCGCATTAATGCCGCAGCCCGAGCAAACGATATGACCTACAACAGATTCATCCAAGGCCTCAAGGCAGCAGAAATCGAAGTAGATCGTCGGATGCTGGCCGAGTTGGCAGTAAATGATTCGGCAGCATTCAGCGCCCTTGTTGAGGTAGCGCGCGCTGCCGTTCCTGCCCCCACCGCTTAACAGCTCACGACAATGCGGACCATAAGTTCACGCAAATCCGATCGCGTGAAGGAATTGGTTCGACTACACAAGAAATCTGAGCGTCACACTGCCGGGCTCTTCCTCGCGGAGGGCCCGGCAGTTGTTCGGGTGGCCCTAGAATATTCCCCAGAGAATGTCCGGGAAGTCTTTGCAACCGACGAATTCCTGGAGGAATTCCTGGAACTCGGAGCACAGGTCACCCAATGCACCACCGAAGTGATTGAAGCTCTTTCCGGGTCCATCACTCCGCAAGGAGTCATTGCGTTGTGCCGGATTCCCGTTGTGGAAGTTGCTGACATTTGTGAAAAGCCGGGCACGTTAGTCATAGTGGATGGCATCTCCGACCCTGGGAACCTTGGCACCATTATCCGAACAGCCGATGCTATTGCGGCTGCAGGTTGCTTGATCTTTGGTAACTGTGTTGATCCATTTAATGACAAAGTCGTCCGAAGTAGTGCCGGGTCGATCTTTCGAGTGCCTGTCGCGAGATTGGCTGCGCTAGCGGATCTTCCGCCAGGACGTCGCATCTTCACGCTGAGTGCTGATGCCAATTTAAGCGTCAACGACGTTGAGTTCGATTCCACTCCCGTGGCGTGGGTCGTGGGATCGGAGACCCATGGTGTGAGCGCTGATTGGTCGAGCGGTCGGCTACCGGTCACACCGGTGCGAATCCCCATGGCCCAAGGGGTCGAATCATTGAATGCGGCGGTAGCCGCCGCGGTGTGCATGTACCTGAGCTATCTCCGGGGATCCGGTTCCGGCAAATAAGTCTCAATTTTCGGTTTGTGACGAATGAATCTTCGACACACAAAGGCCGCCCGTTCAGCGCACAGCTCAGCTGGTGCCGTAGATTCGGACTCCATGGGTAGGGAAGTTCGTCCTTGAGCAAGAGCCTTTAGGGTTCTACCACTCGAAAAAATCCCATTAGTCAGTTTTTACATGAGCCAGGAAAGGTTTTGACCAGTGACGGTAACGGTGACGGTTCCCTATTCCGCGGTGCTTGACGAACTTGAAGCTGAGGCCATTCACATCTATCGTGAGACTGCGGCTGCTTTTCGGAATCCAGTCCTGTTGTACAGCATTGGAAAAGATTCATCAGTTCTCCTCCATCTCGCGGTAAAGGCTTTTTATCCGGCCCCGATCCCTTTCCCAGTGATGCATATCGATACGTCCTGGAAGTTCCGAGAAATGATTGAGTTTCGGGAT
>CAITYI010000418.1 GCA_903896585.1 uncultured bacterium | reverse complement strand
GATCCAGCACAAACCGAACTTGAAGGTGGTGCTGATCCACAAGCTGTGGTGAAGAAGTACCCCACGAGTTCATTGGCATGGGCAATGTTAAGTGAACAGGCCTGGGATGCCGGCGACATTGTTGCCTCCTATGCCTACGCCCGAGTGGGTTACCACCGTGGTCTCGATGCCTTGCGCCGCAATGGTTGGAAGGGTCACGGCCCGGTTCCTTGGAGCCATGTGCCCAATCAAGGATTTCTGCGTTGCCTTCAGGACTTGGGCCGGGCAGCGGGCGCCATTGGGGAAACCGACGAAGTAGTTCGGATCTCCGAATTCATTGTTGAGTGCGATCCAACCCTTGGCTGAGAAGTCACAAACAAAACCGGTGCTGATAGTTGGCGCCGGAATTACCGGCATCGCGTGCGCTCGAGTGCTGCGCACTCACGGCGTCCCCTTTCGAATTATTAATAAAGGTAAAAAACTTGGTGGCCGCATGGCTGCCAAGGTGGTGCGAGATTCCGGAACCGAATTCGATGGTCGCGTATTTGATATTGGTGCCTCTTATTTCACGGTAAGTGATCCGGAATTTCAGGTGCACGTGCAGGACATGCTCGACCTTGGAATTGTGACCGAATGGACAGACACTTTTCACGTTGCAGACGACACCGGAATTTTGGGCGTGAAGGTGGGACCGATGCGCTACAGCGCGCCCAAAGGAATTCGGAGCGTTGTGGAATACCTTGCCCAAGGTCTCGAAGTATCCGAGGGTGAATTTGAAGGCGAGATCGATTCGCGCGACGTGGCAGACGAACGCATTGCATTATGCATGCCAACACCTCAAGCGGCAAAAATCTTTCCGCGGGCAACTGAACTGAATCCTTGTGTGTGGGAACCTGTGATCGCTGTGTCAATGTTGTTCGCGGAGCAGCACTGGCAAGACTTTGACGGCATATTTGACAATTCAACGAGTGCTGTCACCTGGATCGCGAACGATGGTTCACGTCGCGGTGATCGCGCACCCGCGCTAGTTGCACATGTGCACCCCGTGCTGAGTTCACAACACCTGGTGGATCCATCTGCCGTGATTCCCTTTGCAGTGAGTGCCGTTGCAAAAATTTTGGATTTTGATCAAGAACCAGTGTGGACGAGCGCACATCGGTGGACATTTGCGAAACCTGTTGAAGGTACAACACGCAGTGAGCCGTTGTTCAATGCCGCACCCGAGGAAGGCGTGTTCATGGCTGGGGATTCATTTTCGGATCGCCCACGTGTGGAGGCAGGTTGGATTTCTGGCACAGCATTAGGAAAGCACCTGGTGGGCACGCGTTAATCCCGTTAGCGTCAAACATGTTGGCGTCCGGTAACCTTTCGCGGTGCCAGCAATTGTGCTCCTCGGGTCCCAGTGGGGCGATGAAGGAAAAGGAAAAGCAACAGACCTCCTCGGTGATCGCGTTGACTACGTTGTTCGCTACCAGGGTGGGAACAATGCCGGGCACA
This sequence comes from uncultured bacterium, assembly GCA_903896585.1. Taxonomy (GTDB): domain Bacteria; phylum Actinomycetota; class Actinomycetes; order S36-B12; family S36-B12; genus UBA4592. The sequence continues at coordinate 3,591 of CAITYI010000418.1, read as the reverse complement.
CCGTGGTAATTGGTGACAAGAAATTCGCACTGCACCTGTTGCCCAGTGGAATTCTTACTCCTGAAGTTATTCCGGTGATTGGAAACGGCGTAGTTATTGATCCTGCCGTGTTGTTGCAAGAGATTGCCGGGCTTAATGCCCAAGGAATTGATACATCAAAACTGCTCATTAGTGCGAATGCGCACTTGATCACCAGTTATCACGTGACACTCGACAAGGTCACCGAACGGTTCCTGGGCAAAGCCCAAATCGGTACAACGGGTCGCGGTATTGGCCCTACCTACAGTGACAAAATCGCCCGCGTTGGAATTCGCGTCCAAGACCTTTTTGACGAATCAATTCTCCGGCAGAAGGTTGAAGGGGCACTCGCCAACAAGAATCAATTCTTGGTCAAGGTCTTTAACCGTAGGGCGATTGAAGCGGATGCTGTTGTCGAAGATCTATTGCAGTACGCGGACGCTTTACGCCCTTGGGTGCGAGACACCTCCCTGTTGCTCAATCAGGCCCTTGATCAAGGGAAAGTGGTGTTGTTGGAAGGTGGTCAGGGCACGTTACTCGATGTTGATCACGGCACGTATCCATTCGTCACATCGAGTAACCCCACGGCGGGTGGAGCTTGCACCGGCAGCGGAATCGGCCCCACTCGCATTGATCGCGTCGTTGGAATCTTGAAGGCGTACACAACTCGGGTTGGTTCCGGACCATTTCCCACCGAACTTTTTGATGACGACGGCGAAAAACTGCGCATCATTGGTGGGGAGCGTGGAGTTACCACCGGCCGCCCTCGCCGGTGCGGTTGGTTTGATGTCCCGATCGCGCGGTTCGCTACACGAGTGAATGGACTAACCGACACGTTCCTCACGAAACTTGATGTTCTCACCGGGTGGAATGAGATTCCCGTCTGTGTCGCTTACGACATTGACGGGGAGCGCACCGAGGAAATTCCCATGACTCAAACAGAGTTCCACCATGCCAAGCCGGTGTACCAAATGCTTCCGGGCTGGAGTGAAGATATTTCTGGTGCAAAGTCACTTGCTGATCTGCCCAAGAATGCTCGCGAATACGTGGACTTTCTGGAGAAAAAATCCGGGACTCGAATCAGTGCAATTGGCGTGGGCCAGGATCGCAATGCCACGATCGCCATCAATGACCTGATTGGTTAACCGGTGGAACCGGAGTTAGTCGCGCGCTATGTCCCCACTTTTGAATTGGATGCTGCGGGGAACCCGATTGGGTATCCGGTTATTGGGAACACCGAGCCGCTACGACCTTCAGGAAGTCTGTTGGGTACCTACTGCCGGCTTGAACCACTGACCGCGGACCAACACGCTTCCGACCTATTCGAGGCATTTGCCAGACGTAACGACCCCAGTCATAACGACCCCAGTCATAACGACCCCAGTCATAACGACCTCTGGACCTACATGCCCCACGGTCCATTCGCAAGTGAAGCAGAGTTTCGCGACTGGGTGCTCTCCCGCGAAGCGGTAACCGACCCATTTTTCTATGCGATCATTGATGTCTCCACCGAGAAAGCAACCGGGGTTGCCAGTTATTTGCGCATTGATCCATCTGCGCGCAGCATTGAAGTCGGTTGGATCACTTTTTCACCCGCACTCAAAAGGACTCGCGTTGCCACCGATGCCATGTTTGTCATGATGCGTAATGCATTTGATCTCGGGTACCGGCGGTACGAGTGGAAGTGCAATGCGCTCAATCAGGTATCCCGCAACGCTGCCCTGCGTCTTGGAATGACCTACGAAGGAACATTTCGGCAGGCCACCGTTGTCAAAGGGCGCAACAGGGATACCGCCTGGTTTTCCATCCTCGATTCCGAGTGGCCCGCCATGCGCCACAACTTCGAAAATTGGCTTTCCGAGTCGAATTTTGACCCCCGGGGCCAGCAGGTGACCCGGCTTCGGCCATTGGGATCCAATCCGCAATAGGGATGTCCTAGAGTTTCCCCATGACTACTTCTAATCCCGCAGAAGGCAAACGCGTTTACGACCTTGACCGCGAATACGTATTTCATTCCTGGAGTGCGCAGAAGGCACTTAAGCCAATGTGCATTGCCGGCGCTGAAGGTAGTTACTTTTGGGATTACGACGGTAATAAGTTCCTTGATTTTTCATCGCAGCTGGTGAACGTCAACATTGGGCATCAACATCCCAAGGTCGTAGCTGCGATCCAGGAACAAGCCGCCAAGCTGGCCACGGTCGCCCCACAGCACGCCAATGACAAGCGTGGTGAAGCAGCCGAACGAATTGTCGGCCTCGCTGGACCAAATATGTCCAAGGTGTTCTTCACCAACGGTGGCGCAGATGCTGTCGAGAATGCAATCCGCATGGCCCGCCTGCACACCCACAAGCACAAAGTGCTCTCTGCCTATCGCTCTTACCATGGCAACACCGGTGCCGCGATCCAAGCAACCGGAGATCCTCGACGCTGGCCCAATGAATATGCATCACAGCAGGTGCACTTCTTTGGTCCATATTTGTATCGGTCTGAGTTTTGGGCAACGACCCCGGAGGAAGAATCCGAGCGGGCACTGCAACACCTAGAGCATGTGATCCAATTTGAAGGCCCCAACACAGTTGGAGCAATTATTTTAGAGTCGGTTGTGGGTACGGCCGGTATTCTCGTTCCGCCGCCTGGGTATCTCGAAGGAATTCGGGCCTTGTGCGACAAATACAACATTATTTGGATCGCCGACGAAACAATGTCGGGCTTCGCTCGCACGGGTAAGTGGTTTGCATTCCAGAACTGGGCAGCGCAACCAGATCTCATTGTGTTCGCTAAGGGATCCAACTCAGGTTACGTCCCTGTTGGTGGTGTGGTCGTTTCCGGCGAAATTGCTGCGACATTTGACGAGAAAGTTTTCCCTGGCGGGCTCACCTACTCCGGGCACCCACTGGCAGCAGCTTCTATCGTGGCCTCGATCGATGCCATGAAGGAAGAAGGCATCGTTGAAAACGCAGCTGCGATTGGTGAGAACGTGATCGGCCCAGCCCTTCGCGATATGCAGGAGCGGCACCCCGTGATGGGAGATGTGCGTGGTCTCGGTGTGTTCTGGGGCATTGATCTGGTGACCAACCGCGAGACCCGCGAGCCAATGGCTCCTTATGGTGGCACATCTCCAGCCATGGTCGAACTGGTTACTGAGTCAAAGAAGCGGGGACTCATGCCGTTTATCAACTTCAACCGCTTGCACGTTGTTCCGCCGTGCATTGTGACCGAGGTTGAGGCAAAAGAGGGGCTTGCAATTCTCGACGAGGTGCTGACTCTGACTGATCAGCACTACACGGGCTGACTTATACGCTGATATGACGACGGTTGCCTAGTCGGCTTCCACCATTGCCGCATCGCTGAGTATCGGTACGACGCAACGCAGCATTGTGCCTTCTGAGTGCACGCTCCGGCGCTCCCACTCGGAGCACAGTTCATCGAGGATCGCGGAGCCGAGTCCCGGCTGCGCAGACTTGGACAAGGATCCGTCATCAAAAACCGTGACGGAAAGGTGGCGCGGGTCCGAGTGCGCGACGTTCACCGTGATGTTGCGCGCGTGACCGTGGCGGATGGCGTTAGCTATGG
>CAITYI010000417.1 GCA_903896585.1 uncultured bacterium | reverse complement strand
GCCACCCACCCAGATCAAGTCGCTCTTGCCAATGATCTCGGCGGGGTTGTGGTTGGGCATGGTAAAAAGTGATAGGTGATCAACATCGCAGGAAAGCCCAGACATGGCGGAGTACATGGTCGCCAGATATTGAGGGTCATCGGCTGAGGCCGTCATGATGAATGTGACGCGGGGTCGTTCCTTACCCGTGAGTTCCAAAGCTCGCAGCATGAGTCCGGCGGGCTTGTGACCGCCGGTGGCGGTGCGGGCAATAAAACCGCCACTGGTGGCGAGTATTTTCCGAGTCATGATTGTGGGCCGGTTTCATCAGGGCCCATCATCAGCGTGCTGAGAATTTCAATGGCGGCGGGGACTCGATCACGATCCATGCGACCCTCCACCACCAACGCGGCAATTCCATGCACCGATGCGAGAAGTACATCTTCGGTCAACGCATGATCTTCGATTGTGATTCCCCGGTTCAAGGTGAAAATGTTTTTGAGATACTCCATGGACGATTCCATGTACGGTGGTTTCTGGCGTTCCTTCACCCCACTAAACATGATGGAGAACCAGTGGGGGTTATCCACGGCGAAATTAATATAGGCGAGAGCCCCAGCCTGCATCAGACGCTTGACCTGATCGACATCAGGATTTTCCACAAAATTTCCATTGATTTTGACAGAGATGCAGGCATCCAATTGATCAAAACCTCGGGCTTTGACGGCAGTGAGGAGTTCATCTTTGTCTGCAAAATGATGATAAGCCGCACTGGGACTGACACCTACTGCCGCGGCCACCGCTCTCAGCGATAAATGCTCGGAACCAACCGCATTGACGCTGGCAATCGCTTGTTCAAGGAGGGCTTCCCGCAGATCTCCATGGTGATACGCGCGATGTTCGGAATCCCGATTACTTAACTCTCCACTCACATCTGAAGTCTAGACCTTGGTGAGGGTACATGAATCCTGATTTTTCAGGCGCATATCCAGTGCCCACACCATAAAAAGAATGGATACAAGAGCAAGTAACGGCTGGATTGGCGCAAACCAATTCACAGCGCCGGTAGTTCCAAGTGCGATCAAAATCAATTTATTGCACACGGGGCAGCCCACGGCGAAGAAGGAAACAAATCCACCGATGGTTCCCCAGCGCAGAGCGGGATCCTTGAGTTCGTCGGTTGTGCCTGGTTCTGAGTCATCTTCACTTTGCGCCGCGGCGGGTTCGCGCACATAACTTGCCATCAGCAGGCCACCGAGGATTCCGGAAAGAATAACGGTTGGGTAGGACCACCAGGTCACTTCAATAGCTCGGCCAAAAATTGGATTTGGAATAACCGCGGTGGGCAGGGAAATAATGAGTGCGATCCCCACACCAAAGGCGAGTGCGGCCCACCACCGACGAGGACTCCATTGGGCGAGGGCCGTCCGCCACAAGTGGCTCTTCTTCCTGTAGTCCATGCACGCTAAGATACCCCATGGGGTATGTAAATTGATGGCCCCCCGCACCGAAGGAGTACTTCATGACGGGAATGCCAACCCGTTATTGATGCAGGCGTAGGGATCCTCATTACCGTCAATACGCTTCAGTCGGTTATCGCAGAGTTGTCTGCCACATAAATCATGAACATTGCAACGCGGTACTATCTCAATAGGTGCCTGCTGGCAGAAAAGCTGACGGCGCACTTACCCGATCGAATGGGCATCGACCTCCATCGGGAAAATCGCAAAGGGATGCAGTGAGTCTCGACCCTAATCAGTCACCGGTAAATCCAGCCCGCATGCATCAGCCAGATCAATATATGGTCGATCTGATTTTTAAATACGTGAACGGTCGGCTTGGAATACCTGAGGCCCCCGTCGATGGTCTAGAAGATCGTGACGCCATGAGAATGGCCATGCAAGGATTGATTGGGTCAGCTCCCAAGGATCCGGCCTATGTCATGGACATATACGAAAATGCCATGTCAGAGACAATTCTCTCGGCCGACAGCCCACGTTTTTTTGGATTCATTCCGGCAGCTCCAACAAAAGCTTCACTTCTTTTCGACATGGTTGTCTCGGCCGCCTCACTGCAAGGTTGTTCATGGTTTGAAGCTGCAGGTGCTGTGTGGGCAGAGAACCAAGCACTTCGTGCAATGTCAGATATTGCAGGTATGCCGCAGTCCGCAGGGGGAACATTTGTCTCTGGCGGTAGCGCAGGCAATCTCTCAGCCTTGGTGGTGGCCCGTGATACAGCTCGCCGCAAACGCGCAGGACAAGGTCTACCTTTGTATCCGCTATCAGTAGTTGTGAGTGATCAAGCGCATTCCTCCATTAAAAATGCGCTCAATATTGTCGACATGCAGGCTGTGGT
>CAITYI010000416.1 GCA_903896585.1 uncultured bacterium | reverse complement strand
TCACCCACGGAGACATACTTCCATAATTCTTCGGTCCCCCGCGTTCATCTGCCACTCTCCGACTGAACAATTCTTAGCGGAACATACATCTCCTGCTGGGATAGTGCGCCATGCTGGCCCAGAAGGCTTGAGGATCGAGGATCCATGCGACTCGTCAGCATGTGATCATTCTCAGATATCACCACGAGATCACCAATTCTTTCGGCCATGGATTCATGGGCGAAATGATAAAGGCCATTCGCACTGCACTCCTCGCGAGTGAAGACTTGCGCGCGGTCTCCAAGGATTGATTTCCATGTCATTTGCACATCCAACTGTGAACCACTGCGACAATAGATGTGCCTCACGCGAGGCTCACCGCCTATCCTGCTGACTGAGTCACAAAGACTGGGATGGTCTTCAATGCTGATCCGCGCCTCCAGTGGGCACGTAATCATTCCATGGTCCGATGTAACCACAAGGGATTCTCCACTCGCGAGACTTTGAACGAGCGCAGCCACTAATACGTTTACGGCACCCAAACCTTCAACCCACTGAGGGGATCCCACTCCATACACATGTCCCAAGCGATCAAGATCCGGCCAGTAAATGTAGGTGAGGGCGGGTTGGGTTGCCTGAATGCTTTCACATCGCTGAGCGAAGACATCAAGGATTTCAGTCGGTGAATTCGCCCCATGGTAGGAAGGACCACGCAATACTGATCTGGTCAAGCCTGACTGCTGGTGCTTAGCGGGCGCAATTGTTGCAACATCTACGCCAGCCTCTTTTGCCATTTCGAACAAGGTTTTATCAGGAGCAATTGATAGGGGATGCGGAGTCGACCCCCACTTCAACGGAGCAAGCATCTGCTCTTCCTCTGGAACCCAGAAAGATGCACCAACAAGTCCATGCAGTCCAGGACTCAATCCGGTTCCTAATGAACCGAGAACGACTGGTGTCGTGCTCGGAAACTCAGTTGCAATGAATTCATGTGAGCCATATTGAAATATCGGAGCCTGGGCAATGTGTTCTTGAAGTTGATACTCCCCAAGGCCATCAATCAGCAGAATGATCACGTGCCGCGATTGCGGAATTGAGAGTTTCGCATCCCCCGATAGAGCACCGAGTGCAATGAGAGCCGAGGGGATTACATCTTTGATACTTACAAGGCGATCTGGAATTGCAAACTCACTCATGCAGAAGTTCTTCTACCCAAGCCTGGTTGCAGTTGCTTGGGATAATTGTGCGGAGAATTCAAGAAGTCGTTCAACTGTGTCTGGGCCATCAGCAGCCTCTGAAACCCGCATGGAAAAGTCATCGTTACTCGATGTCCCGGTATACCCGTGATCGGCGTCACAGTTGGGATCGCCGCATGCTGCAACCTCGAGTTCGATTCTATTAACGGCTCCCCACCCTATTGTGAGTACAACTTCAATTGTTGCCACAGCGCCTGCTGATCCAGCGGGATCACGAACAACTCGCGTGACAACGATCGAGTCCACTTTGTCTAGCCGCACGGCCTCCGTGGATGAAGATGCGTGGGGTACGCCATCAAGATGATGTTCGTCCGTGTGGCTAACGAGTAACCGAGTTGGTGTCAGTGCCACCACGGTCATGTGACGGTGCAATTCATCTCGGTCGAATGCTGCTTCATGCTGAACCACGAATGCTTGAAGTGACTCATGACCTAGCGCGGTGGCAAGGGCATCGAATACGACCTCTGGGTAGTAGCCATGACGCTCAAGATCAGATCTCAATTGATCTTCGTGGACACCGGATTTCATTGGAATGGAGTCTAGGGCTAATGTCTCTTTGTGACACGACTAGCCTTGGATTTCAGCACTTTCACTTATCGGAATATTCATTATTTCACCGACGAACGGGTGCGACTGCCCTCAAAGCACTACAAAAAGCTTTCGAATTGGGTGCCGCTGTCAGCCTCAGTCCAGCATCGCAGGTGCTCATTTCACATCATCTCACCGTGATCCACCACGAACCTAGGGAACGAAATGTCCTTACCTGTGGAGGAAATTCTGCCAACATTATTGAGTTTTCTGCATGAGGTGTCGACAATCGCCCCGGCCGCCGGTGTCATGCTGAGTGAATACGGCTCAATTGCCATAAACGGCGAAGGTGGTAATCACACTGCAACCAGGCCTTGACTCGTGTCGGTGCTAGTCCTGCGTCGAGGAATTCGTGAGAATTGACCCTGTGGTGATAATCGTTTCGCCATTGCATGCAACTGCCTACAGTTTGCGTGCAAGTGCCTACAGCTTGGTAGGCCTACACATGAAGTACACAGCTGGAAAGGAATCATGAGCAAGAAGAAGACCGCGTCGACTGAATCAAAGATTATCGATATCGATGTCGCAGAGGAGATGCGCGGCTCATTTTTAGAATATGCCTACTCGGTGATTTATTCGCGAGCCCTCCCCGATGCTCGCGATGGCCTCAAACCGGTTCAACGCAGAATTCTGTTCCAGATGGCGCAAATGGGTTTGCGACCAGATCGTGGCCATGTGAAAAGTGCCCGAGTGGTGGGCGAGGTCATGGGCCGACTGCATCCGCATGGCGATTCAGCAATATATGACGCACTGGTCCGCATGGCACAGGATTTTTCACTTCGACTCCCCCTCATCGATGGTCATGGAAACTTCGGATCCTTAGACGACGGTCCAGCTGCCATGAGATACACCGAGGCTCGGCTGGCCGCATCCGCTATAGCCATGACAGAGGGGATTGAAGAAAACGTCGTCGATTTCACGCCGAATTATGATGGCCGTGAAGTGGAGCCCGTTGTGCTTCCTGCTGCGATTCCCAATCTTGTTGTCAACGGCGCAAGTGGAATCGCGGTTGGAATGGCAACGAACCTTGCCCCCCATAACTTGTCTGAAGTGGTAAATGCCACTCGACACCTCATTGCACATCCTGATTCGACCCTTGAACAGCTCATGGCTTTCATGCCCGGACCAGACTTCCCCACCGGCGGGGTAATAACCGGACTTGAAGGTATTCGAGACGCATACGAGTCTGGGCGAGGATCCTTCAGGATTCGAGCCCGCACCCGAATTGAGCAGGTCACCCCAAGAAAAAGAGGAATAGTTGTTACCGAGCTACCCACGACCGTAGGACCTGAACGGATAATTGAACGGGTTAAAGAGCTTGTCATCGCAAAAAAAATCCAGGGAATCTCAGATATTGTTGATTTGACCGATGGTGACTCGGGATTGAACTTGGTGATTGAGTGTAAAAGCACATTTTCCCCTGAGGCAATTCTTGAACAACTCTTCAAAATGACACCCCTCGAAGAATCTTTCACCATCAACGCAGTAACACTCGTACAGGGACAGCCGCAAACCCTAGGTATTCGGGAATTACTCCAAGTTTTTATTGACCACCGACTTGAGGTAGTTACTCGCCGAAGCGAGTATCGCAAACTGGTGGCACAGGATCGACTTCATCTCCTGGATGGCTTATTAATCGCGATACTGGATATTGATGAAGTAATCCAAGTCATTCGGAACAGTGACGACTCAGCAGCTGCGAAAGCACGTCTGATCGAGATTTTTGATCTATCTGACGTCCAAGCTAATTACATTCTTGAGATGCCCTTGCGCCGACTCACCAAGTTCTCGCGACTAGAACTGGAAAAGGAGTCAGAATCTTTGCGGATCAAGATTGAGGAACTGCAAAGTCTCTTAGCCGATCCCTCTCGGCTTCGAGAGAAAGTCAGCACTGAATTGGGTGAGGTCGCCGCACAGCACACTACTCCGCGTCGAACCCTCCTGTTGGAGTCATCCGGCACCCAAGTCCAGAAGAAATCCTTGGAACTTGAGGTCCCAGACGAGCCATGCTTTGTCTTGATGTCCAGCACGGGTCTGCTGGCCAGAACACCTACTTATTCATTGCCAGCAGAACAACAGGATGCTGCCATTCAACGCCAACCACATGACTGCATTATCTCCGTCATTCCGGCACATACTCGAGGCGAGATCGGCATAATTTCCGCCAGTGGAAATGTCCATCGGGTTTCTGTTGTTGACATTCCGAGTATTCCAGGCACCGTTGGTGTCCCTGCAATAAGCGGCGGAGGCCCACTGGGAGCTTTTGTGGATCTCCCCCGAGGTGATCAAGCTGTTGCTATTTCACCGATTGACTCAGAACTCTTGATCATTACTCGCCTCGGTGTTGTCAAGCGGCTGTCATCGGGGCATGCAATTAGTCGATCACAATGGGATGTAATTCGACTGGAGCCCGATGACCTAGTAATAGCGGCCATCAGTGCGACTTCCGAAAAATTAGATCAGGCCGATGTCGTCATGGTGAGCTCACAAGGTCAATTACTAAGGTTTCCGGCGAAAAGCCTTCGAGCTCAGGGACGTTCAGCGAGCGGAGTCCTAGGAATGAAACTCAATGGGGCCCACCTCGTGTTTGGCGGACTAGCCATGCCAACGGAAGAGAACGTAGTCGCAACAGTTTCCGGCTCAAGTCAAGCCCTTCCTGGAACTGAATTAGGTAACGCAAAAGTGACATACCTGTCTGAGTACCCCTACAAAGGTCGAGCGACAGCCGGTGTCAGATGCCACAAATTCCGGTCAGGGGAGGATCTCGTGCTTAAGGCGTGGGCCGGACGCGGACCGACACGAGCAGCAACATCCAGTGGCATGCCCGCCTCTTTGCCTGATCCCGATACCAAACGTGACGGTACCGGAATGCCGCTTTCCCTGCCGGTCGATTCCATTTCCGGAAACCTGTCTCCGTGATTTCGCAGGTCGTGAGTACGTGAACTTGGGCGATCGGGCTGCCCGTTGTTCATCCGAGGCATCCCCTGAACCACTTGCCGGAACCGCACCATTGGCAGCGGGCTGGCTACTCATCCGCTCTGATGGTGCCTGGGGGTCTCACGCCGTGAGTCAGGTGGTTTCTGCCGAACTGGAACAGTGGGCCGCCCAACTCTCGTACAAGGTTATCTTGGTCCGCCAACATACGTCTCGGAAATTTTCCAGCGGCATTCACTATTGGATCTCCCGCGGGACAGATCAATTACTTTCTGGTCAGATGGCATCCCTTGCCGAAATTCCAGATGTAGATCAGGCTATCCCCGCTCGGCCGATGTTAGTTATTTGTACCAATGGAGCACGAGATCAGTGCTGTGCATTACATGGATTGAACCTGCGCAAATCCCTAGACCTGGAGTTGTCCGAGACTGAACGCGAATCCGTGTGGGAGTCGACCCACATCGGCGGTCATAGGTTTGCCCCAACATGTCTGTACCTACCGGGAAATCTAGTTTTAGGTCGCCTCACGGTCGCCGCAGCCGTTGATCTGGTCCGCCACGGTGAAATTCCCTTGGACAATATTCGAGGCCGCAGCCATTTAACTCAATGCCATCAGGTAATGGAAAGACAGGTAGCCGAGTATTGGTCAATAGCTTGGGATGAACAAAGTACAACCTGTCCCGAAACCACGCACACCCATCGAGGTCATCTCAACGGACAACCTCAAATTTTCCAGATCGAACCGTATTCGGGTGTGCAGCGACCAGAATCCTGTGGGGGCGAATCATCTATTCCAAGAAGCTTGTTGCTCTCACAACTACTGTAACCGCTAATTTCCCTTGGCCAGAGATAACAAGGTTTTGCGTTCATGAATTGTGGTTCTCTCCTTACCACTCAAAGATCCGAGTTCTCGTTCGGCAGCATCAATCCTCTTCCATCCCGATACGTCGACATACTGGATACCTCGATCCTTGAGAAGTGACACGACATAGTCTGGTGCTTGGGCGCCACTGGGCTGTTCGGATAAATCGGCCATCAATGTCGCTACCGTGGCTACTGCATCTTTCTTATTGGTGCCAATAATTCCCGAGGGACCTCGCTTGATCCACCCGGCAACATAGGATCTCTCTGCGCCGATAATCTTGCCGTCCACACTAGGAATAACGCTCTTTGCCGAATCAAATGGAACACCGGTCAAATGCGATCCCTTGTATCCGACACTTCGAATCACTAGATCAGCTGGGATACGTTCTAGTTCACCTGAAGGCTGAATTGCCCCGTCAGGAAGAACAGTCATCCGCTCCACTACTAGTTCAGAGTCTCGTTCTGAGTAAGCCAGAGGAGTCGAATAGAACCTAAAATTAATGGCCTTGGGCGTATCGACAGAGTCCCTTTCAGCCCAGTCGCGCACGACTTTTAAATTTCGCTCAACAACTCGATTGCCATCACTGGCTTCAGCGTCACTGCTCGGTAAGTCACTAGCCATTATGTTTACAGAAACGCCTTCTAACTCCCCCAGTTCCTTTAGTTCTTTCGTGGTGAAAGTCGCATGGTGTGGCCCTCTTCGACCGACAACATGCACTCTCCTGACGGTGCTGTTCCTCAAAGCCTTGAGAACATGTTCTGGCATATCAGTTTCATTCATTTCCGAAATAGGTTTAATGAGGACCCTAGTGACATCAACGGCAACATTGCCCAGTCCAATAACTACTACATCCTGCGCCCGCGCCAACTGGCCAGAAAAATCCTGGGCATCCGGATGCCCCGTGTACCACTTGACGAATTCAGTTGCTGCAAAGCACGAATCTGAATCTTCACCCTCAATGCCAAGGGCTCGATCCTGGGATGCGCCATATGTATAAATCACGGCGTCATAAATGCTTATGAGCTCCTCAGCTGAAATGTCCGTCCCAATTGTGACGTTACCGAAAAACCGGACTTTCGGATGATCGAGAGTCTCGACCAATTTATCCCGAACTGACCGGATAGAAAAATGGTCTGGCGCCACTCCGTAGCGAACCAGTCCGCAGGGCACAGGCAGGGTGTCGAAGACGTCAACTTCTACATTGTGATCAGTGGCTAAAGCTTCAGCAGCATAAATGCCCGCAGGACCTGCTCCCACAACCGCAACTCGCATCGGTGAGTTAACCTCTCGCTAGACCGCAGGCTTTAATATTCAACTGGCTCAAGAACGCCGGTATCCACATGATAGACCGCGCCACCAACTGCAACGCCTGGTGCCAAAAGCGGAAAAGAACGCACTCTCGTAATATCTAATTCAAGTGCCGCGCGCTGATCAGAAACAGTTCGAATCTCAATCCCGCGCGAATCAATTCCAGATACGCGGAGAATTTCCGCATGCATTTCTGCTTCATCAGCTGAAGCCATTCGACAATCAGTGTGTGGCATGATCAAAACACGAGTAACTCCCAAGAGATGGGAGGCTAAGACTAGGGTGCGTAAAACGTCCTCTGTCACTCTCGCACCGGCATTTCGCAAAATTTTCATATCGCCAGCCTGCATTCCCATGAGGGCCAACGGATCAATTCGAGAATCGATACAGGTCACCACAGCGATTCCTTTGCGAGCGATTCCGGTGAGGTTACTTCCATCGAAGCTAAGCGAAAATTCTGCATTCCCCGCGAGCACATCGGGGAATTCTGATGTGAACGACTTCATACTCATGCGTCAATCCTTGTTCTATCTAGAAGTTGAGCTCCCGAAACAATGAACTCTTTTCTCGGTGCTACATCCGTGCCCATGAGTAAATCAAATACGTCTTCAGCAACGTGAGCATCAGTTGTAGTCATGCGTCGCAAGGTGCGCCGTGAGGAATCCATGGTCGTTTCCCGCAACTGATGGGCATCCATCTCACCGAGGCCCTTGTAGCGCTGGATAGGGTCCTTAACCTTCTTACCCTTCTTTGCGGCATCAGATAAGACAGCTTTCATTTCCTGATCGCTGTAGGTATAGATAATTTCGTTTGACTTAGAGCCTGGATTGATAATTTCGAGGCGATGCAGTGGTGGTACCGCTGCGAATACTCTTCCATCTGCCAGCAAGGGTCGCATGTAGCGGTTAATGAGTGTCAGAAGAAGACATCGAATGTGGGCTCCATCTACATCTGCGTCAGACATGAGGATGATTTTCCCGTAACGAACCTGTGAGAGATCAAAAGTACGCCCTGATCCAGCACCGATCACCTGAATAATTGATGCACATTCGGTGTTCTTTAGCATATCTGACAGTGAGGATTTTTGAACATTTAAGATCTTTCCCCGAATCGGAAGAAGCGCTTGATACCTTGAATCTCTTGCAGTCTTAGCAGTGCCTAATGCACTGTCGCCTTCGACAATGAATAACTCTGATTCCTCGACATCGGTACTGCGGCAGTCGACAAGTTTCGCTGGCATGGAAGAGGATTCGAGTGCCGTCTTGCGTCTTTGAGTGTCCCGGTGACTCCGGGCAGCAACCCTGGCCCGCATGGCATTGGCAACTTTCTCCGCAATGGTCCGGGCATGCGCTTTATCCCCACGGGGTGGAGACATGAGCCATGCCCCCATTTCTTTGGCTACTACATGGGACACAATCCGAGTAGCAGCCGGAGTTCCCAGAACTTCTTTCGTTTGACCCTCAAATTGGGGCTCAGCCAGCCTTACCGCGACTACCGCTGTCAGGCCCTCGAATACATCGTCCTTGGTCACATTGTCTTCATTCACCTTGAGGATCTTGCTTGATCTCAGGTAATCGTTAAAAACTTTTGTCAATGCCCGCTCCAACCCCGTGACGTGGGTTCCTCCCTTGGGGGTTGAAATCACGTTGACAAACGACTTCAGGGTTGTTTCGTATCCGGTGTCCCATTGGAGGGCAATTGCAACGCCAAGATCTCGTTCGACTTCTTGACTGACCATGTGACCTTGGTCATCGAGCACCGGAACGGTCTCGTGAAAGTGCCCTGATCCCGACAAGGAAATGACACCGGCGACCGGCTCTCCGGTCGACAAGTGCGCTACGTATTCAAGGAGTCCACCCTTGTGCTGAAAAGTTTCCGACCATAGGTCTGAGGAGTCACGGTTATCCGAGATGGAAATGGTTAATCCAGGGACCAAAAATGTGCTCTGTAGAGCTCGCTCTCGAAGTTGATGTCGATCGTATTCGGCATCTTTGGTGAAGACCTGTGGATCTGCCCACCACCGCACCGTGGTTCCAGTTTTTCCTCTGGCAGCTTTTCCAACGACTACCAGACCGCTTTTCTTAACGAAATCCGAGTCTGGCCCACTAGCGCTAAAGACACCAGGCACCCCTCGCCTAAATGACATTCCGTGAGTTTTACCTGATCTTTGCACTGAGATATCCAGTCGTGAAGACAACGCATTGACCACCGATGCACCAACGCCGTGTAATCCCCCCGACGCGTTGTAGGACCCACCACCGAACTTCCCTCCAGCGTGTAGTTTGGTCATGACCACCTCCACGCCACTCAACTTTGTTCTTTTCTCCATGTCTACGGGAATTCCTCGGCCGTTATCCGATACCTCGACTGCGCCATCGGAACAAAGTTCAATATGTATCAGCGAGCAATGCCCCGCCAGTGCTTCGTCAACAGAATTGTCCACAATCTCCCAGAGACAGTGCATGAGCCCTCGGCCATCATTGGAGCCGATATACATTCCTGGCCGCTTACGCACGGCCTCCAATCCTTCTAAAACCGCCAGATTTTTCGCGGTATAAGAGTTTGAAGCTTGACCGGCATCTGCGCCTTTAGGAGTCCTCTTACTTATTGGTGCCACCGGATCAACCTAGTCAACAAGCGACCCAATATCCCGTAGGCGTCCCGTGAAATGAGTTATTCGCTGATGGCGAACCAAGCGCCTCATTGCGTGCAAATGAGGGACCCCCGTGGTTAACTATCTCCATGGCTGACTCACTCGCTCCAACCCTGACCCTCCCTGTGCTCAACGCTTCGGACAGGTGTGACCGCTGTGGCGCCCAGGCTTATGTACTTGTGGAACTCGAAGGTGGGTCAAATCTGTTGTTTTGCGGCCACCATTGGGGCACCCATGAATCAGCTCTCGCGCCCCAGGCCCGCCGAGTGATTAATGAGCTCCACAAGCTATCTGAGCCCACTTCTTCCGAATAGGCCGAGTCAACCGACGAAGTCCCCAACCTCACCCGCGGGTGGCTCAGTCCAGATAGTCCCTGAGCACCTGTGAGCGGGAAGGATGTCGTAACTTCGACATGGTTTTGCTCTCAATTTGCCGGATTCGTTCCCGAGTAACCCCGTACACCTTCCCAATCTCGTCGAGGGTCTTGGGTTGGCCGTCGGTCAAACCAAAGCGCATGCGAACCACTCCTGCCTCGCGATCGGAAAGAGTGTCTAGAACAGATTCCAACTGTTCCTGCAAAAGAGTAAAGGAAACTGCATCGCTGGGAACAATTGCTTCTGAATCTTCAATGAGGTCACCGAACTCGCTATCACCTTCTTCACCCAGCGGCGTATGCAGCGAAATTGGCTCCCGTCCATATTTCTGGACTTCAACAACTTTTTCAGGAGTCATATCGAGTTCCATAGCAAGTTCTTCTGGTGTCGGTTCTCGGCCCAAATCTTGAAGCATTTGCCGTTGAACACGAGCTAGTTTGTTGATTACTTCCACCATGTGCACTGGGATTCGAATAGTTCTTGCCTGATCTGCCATCGCGCGCGTTATGGCCTGACGGATCCACCACGTTGCATAGGTCGAGAACTTGTAACCCTTGGTGTAATCGAACTTTTCAACTGCTCGGATCAATCCAAGATTTCCCTCTTGAATGAGATCGAGAAACAACATTCCACGCCCGGTGTAGCGCTTCGCCAGAGACACAACCAGACGGAGATTCGCCTCCAGCAAATGATTCTTGGCCCGGCGACCATCGACGGCAATCCATTCCATGTCGTCGCGGGTCCGTTTATTCATTTTGCCACCCTCGTTGAGCATCTCTTCGGCGAAGAGTCCTGCTTCAATGCGTTTGGCTAATTCCACTTCCATTTCTGCATTCAGCAATGGAACCTTGCCGATTTGCTTCAGGTAATCCTTAACGGGATCTGCGGTTGCACCGGCAACCGTTACGGTCTGAACCGGTTCATCAGTCTCATCAACATGGGAGATCACATAACTGGCGGAATCATCGGAGCCAGGGCTCGAGTCGTCAGCCACCACAGCGAGATCCTTCTCGAGATCCGCTTCAAGGTCCTTTTCGAGTTCCGCAGCAACTTCCAAATCCGGTTCATCGCCTGAGATAAGTTCAATTACTTCATCGCCCAGATCAATTACTTCAATAATTTGATCGGATGTGTCCTCGGAGACCTTCCCAATTTTGGTAGAGGATTTCTTCGCCGGAATTGCAGCCTTCGCCACCGGAGGTTTTAAAGTCGTCTTTCCCGCAATGGCCTTCTTCACGGTCGCCTTGCTGGCAACAGCCTTCTTCACGGTCGCCTTGCTGGCAACAGCCTTCCTCACGGTCGCCTTAGCGGCACTTGACTTAGCTGGTGACGCTTTAGATGCAGCTACCGATTTCTTTGCAACCTTCTTAGCTGAGGCACTGGGACCTGATGCGGGTTTTTTGGCGGTCTTCTTCGGTGTCGCTGCCATGTGAAAGTGGTTGCCCTTCTGCCGAGTAACGCATAACAAGTGCCCGAGTCAAGCCAAGTGGCTTGTTCGGGCACGCTTATCTTGACACGGCGTTACCCATGTTGATTAACCGGGTGGCATTAACTGGGTGTCATTAACTGGGTGTCATTAACCGGGTGTCGTTAACCGGGCCCGAGCCTCCCCCACTGGCACCGTCCAGGTACGGGACTGCCGCAGGTCCTCCTCAATGGGGAACGGTCCCAATCCGGCCACCGTAAACGAGCCCTCCCAGAGCGTCTCAACTTGAAGTGATTTGTCACCATGGCTGGTGAAGATATGACTCACCGATAGATCTGGGAAGGGTCCACCCGAGTGGGTGGTCCGAATGCGGGATCCGTGGAAATTCCACGTCCAATATGGCGCTGCTGACACTTCGATTTCGTGGCCGGCCACCGGGTGTTTCCACCTTTGGGTGTGTGACTGCTGCCCTGAAGCACAGACGTATGGCAATTGAACAATGGCCCTCTGCGCGGGCCAGCACTGCGGCTCCAAGGCGGGCACATATTGGTGAAAACTGTCAAGGATGGATCGGTCAATGTCGGTCACCGTCGCGATCCGGTATGTGGTTAAACAAATCAGTCCCGTTTCCACCCATTCACCATTGGTGGGGCGGAACCAGGTTCGCACATGATCGATGAGTCCGGGGCATGATCGAATTACTGCATCGCAGTAGTTATTTGGGCCGGGCACACAAGCAGGCGTCATTTTCCAACCACAATCGCGACAGTTGGCCACTCGGGTTCGGTCCTCACTGCTCACCGATGGTGGGAGAATCAGCCCCCCACTCCCCTCGTACCTGATGTCATTGGGATTACCGATTACCTGCGGATTCGCGGTGGATGAGTCAATGAGCCACCAATTCATCCCGGCTGCACTGAAAATTACGCAAACAATGAGCAGAGCCACTGCTCTCACCCGGTGCCTTAAGCCGTACCGCATAAGTGCATTGTGAACTTCCAGGAGTTCACCGGCAAGAATGCAATTTAATCTGTGGACAATTTAGGCCGTAGCTAAATTCACTAGTAGGAAATCACCGTTCAATTGTTGCTTCCTTTTCAGCACGCGCCAGCGCATGGCGGGTAAATTCCCCAACTTGTTCGTTCTCCACCAGAAATCCGTCATGGCCATATGGGGAACGCAAGATGTGCAACCGGTCGGCACCCGGTGTTAAGTCCACTATTTCCTGTTGCAATCGAAGGGGAAATAGTCGATCAGAATCGATACCGACGACCGTTAGGGGCGGAGTTATTCTGGATAGTGCCTGAGCCACACCGCCTCGATTTCGACCCAGATCAAAAAGACTCATGGCTCTTGTTAGGGCAATGTATGAATTTGCATCAAAGCGCCTGGCAAGTTTTTCGGCATGGTGATCAAGGTATGACTCAACAGCAAACCGTCCACCCTCGTACGGATCTTCGTCGTCTTGTGGGCTCCTACCAAACCTGACATCCAGTTCGGTCTCACTTCGATAGGAAAGGTGCGCTATCCGCCGAGCAAGCCCCATGCCTAACACCGGACCCACCACTTGATCGTAATAATCGCCGTTATGGAAATGAGGGTCGGATTCAATAGCAATTATTTGCGTGGCATGAATGCCAATTTGATCCGCGGAGACCGCCGCTGTTGAGCCCAGTACCAAACCCCCACGAACCAATTCCGGATATTGAGACATCCACTCCAGAACTCGCATTCCTCCCAGTGATGGACCCAACATAAGGAGCCATTGCGGGATCTGCAGCACCTGCATCAGATGACGCTCTACCTCGACCATGTCAGAAATGGTCACCACCGGGAAGCGGCTCCCCCAAGGATTTCCATCAGGTGAAATCGAAGACGGTCCCGTTGTCCCCTGCGCACCACCTAAAACATTGGCACAAACAACGAAGTATTGATCGGTATCAATGGGTCGCCCCGCTCCCACGAGCGAATCCCACCAACCCGAGGTCACATGCCCTGGACCGGCTGGCCCTGCGACATGTGAGTCACCCGTAAGAGCATGGCAGATGTAGATGGCATTTGACCGATCCGGATTCAATTCGCCCCATGTTTCGTAGGCGACGGTCACCCGACCCAACTCAAATCCAGATTGGGTCACAAATCTGGGAATCTCAATGAATTGCCGATTACCCGGGTGGTCACCCTCCCGCCAAGCTGCGCTGGCAGGAGGGTCACCTTCGTAGGTAAGGGGCCCGTAGTCAGACATTTTTATTGCGAGGCCGCCGCAAAGCCCTTGTCCAGATCAGCCAGGATGTCAGGAAGCGCTTCCAAACCTACGGCTAATCGAATCAATCCGGGGGTCACACCCGCCGATGCTTGTTCTTCGGGGGTCAACTGCGAGTGAGTGGTCGATGCCGGATGAATAACTAGGCTGCGGACATCGCCAATATTCGCAACGTGGCTATGGAGTTCGAGGGCTTCAACAAACTTCTTGCCCGCTTCTTGTCCGCCCTTGATTTCAAAACTCAGGACAGCACCAGTTCCCAGGGGAGCGTATTTCTTCCCATTCGCATACCAAGGACTACTTGGGAGGCCTGCGTAATTAACCGAAATCACGCCGTCGTGAGAATCCAGCCACTGCGCAACCGCCAGAGCATTCTCAGTATGCCGACCCACCCTAAGAGACAGCGTTTCAATGCCTTGGGCAATTAAGAAGGCATTGAATGGACTGATGGCGGGTCCTAGGTCACGAAGTAGTTGGACGCGAGCTTTCAATATGAAAGCCAGATTGACACCAAATGCGCCACCAACACCTAGGTCACGTGCATAAACGAGTCCGTGATAACTCGGATCGGGTTGGTTGTAATTCGGGAAACGCTCCGGGTTCTGAGCGAAATCAAAAGTTCCGGCGTCAACGATCACACCGGCAACAGCGGTTCCATGTCCGCCCAGATACTTTGTCGCTGAATGCACAATATAGTCCGCACCGAATTCAAATGGACGAATTAGGTAAGGGGTAGCAACCGTGTTGTCCACAATCAGCGGAACTCCGAATTCATGAGCCACACTGGCAACGCCTTCGATATCGAGCACGTCATTACGTGGGTTCGCCAATGTTTCGCCGTAGAAAAGCTTTGTATTCGGCTTAATGGCAGCGCGCCATGAGTCAAGATCATCAGGATTTTCAACGAAGGTCACTTCGATACCCATCTTGGGCAATGTGTAATGGAAAAGGTTGTACGTTCCACCATAAAGACTTGGGCTGGACACAACATGATCCCCAGCTTCGGCGATATTGAGCACAGCCAGCATCTCGGCTGCTTGACCACTTGCCACCAGCAGGGCCCCGACGCCGCCCTCCAATGCGGCAATCCGATCCTCGACAGCCGCTTGGGTTGGGTTCATGATGCGGGTGTAAATATTTCCCAGTTCCTTGAGAGCAAATAGATTTGCAGCGTGATCGGTGTCCCTAAATACATAAGATGTTGTTTGGTAAATCGGGAGCGCTCTTGCGCCTGTCGCCGTGTCGGGTGATTGTCCCGCATGGATCTGCTTTGTCTCAAATGACCATTGATCGTTCATGAAAGTTCTCCTTTTTAGTTTGGATTATGTGTTCATTTCTTGGGAACACATACGCGTCAATTAATTTTCAATATGGTTAGTTATCAATATGGTGGCGGATTTTTCATTCCACGTGAGTCCACAAGCCGCTTCCAACGAACTCGGGTGGATTAGCAGTAACAACAGTTCATAACGGCCCTCATTCGATCAGGGGCCCTGCCTTGTGCAAGGCCCGCGCTTGCTTCGCTTGCGCGAAGCCTGGTCTCCACCGGGAGCACCCCACCGCGGTTGGAGGGTTGCCGATCAGTGAGCCGGGGCTTAAAACTGATCTCTGGACCGTTGCGAACTATATATTCGATGGTGAAATTACGCCACTTTGCCCCCATGAAGGCATTCGGTTCGGGTCAATTCCAAGACGCTTTCTATCCAAAATTGTGGCGGCAAGCCGGCTCTTAAGGCCGCTTGGAGCAAGGTTCTCAGGGCATATCCGCTAGCGCTATTTTGGTCTCGATCCACGCACATATTCGCTTTGGCTCCGTTTCCTGCGACCCACCAGCAAGTGCCAGCGACTGTGGCCAGTGGCACCGCTATGTCACCTGAGAGGTGCGGCAACATCCCCGAAAAGAATTCTGCCGCAGAGGCACTATCGACCTTCCCAGCAGCTAGATCCCATAAAAATGCATCCCGAACTCCAATAACCGTAAATGCCTTGCTGATTCGCGCTATCAATGAATCAGTAACAGGTTTTTGATCGGCAAGACATTGATGGAGGAAAACTACCTCCCCTTCACGCCACCTTGCAGATTCTTGATGAAGATTCAGACTGGCGTGATCGAAAACTAATTTGCTGATACCTATTTCAGGTTGATAGGCAAATTCATGTGCCAGCGTTGACCTCGAGGTAGCAATTTCTCCAAGGAGGGAAGTTGAATTCCAGCTGTGCGCGGATATGCATTCCCCGCAAGATCGCAGCTTAATTTCTTGCGAAGTTATCTGCGCTGCACCAATCCCATGCACTTCTATCTGGCTAATCCCGTTGTAGATCAGACCTAGTAGTCCATCGGAGTCATCATTACAATTTGCACACGTGATCCAGATTTCGACACTCGTTGGATTATGGAATTGAATCGGCTGGAAAAAATCCCTCAGCCAGTCATCTGACTGGAGATCCGGCGGAAGATCCATTCGCTGGACAAATATCTCCTTTTCCTCCATGAGCCACCTAGCTACCACACTGTTTTCCGGCCAGAATCCGAATCGCTCTACGATTTTTTTGAAATGAGTAATCGACTCCTGAACGTCACTTTTATGTTGATTGATACTGCTAAGGGCGTTGATATTCATAACAGCATGGTGTCGACAAGAGACCCGCGCATCCCTTGCACTGTTTCAAATGTGGAAGTGATGTCGGCCAGAAATAGGTATGTGGACAGCGGGATTGATCAACTTCTGTTGGGTGAATCCCAGGTCATGCAAGTTTCTTACGAGGATAAACATTTGTATAGGACCAATATTTTGGTTCAATACCATCGCCTGAAGAAACCCCGCGAATCCTCCGGCCAACCCATGGGGCACCGTGATTCTTCGCCCATCGGATGTTTGCGGATATCTTTGACAGAGCGCCACCCAAATCCACTTCAGGGATAGGTGCGGGCTCTTGTGACTGGCCCCAACCCAAAGACTCCATTGCCAACTGTGCCGTCAAGGCATGGCCTAATGGACTCAAATGCAGACGGTCCTCATCCCACAGGGCTTGCTGTGAAAAAGTCTCTAACCCCCAGAAATTCAGCAAATAGCAATCATAAGCCTCAGCGATCGCCACCGTAGCGCTATTGAGTCCGGCGAATCGGTGAGCTGTCAGGCTCATGAGTCCCGATGATCCGGACGGATCGCCAAATCCAACCAGCATTACGTCGATTCCAGCTTGCCTTAGCTCCCGCACACTTCGTTCAAGCTCCGTCGCCTTGAAGTCAAGGTCAAATGAGCGACGCATGGCATCGTTGACGCCACCGGCAAACGTCACGAGGTCTGGCTTTAACTCAATTGCCCGCGGGACCTGCTCATTCACCATGGAACTCAGGAGTCTGCCTCGGACTGCCAGATTCGCATAAGCCAATGGACGATCGATATCGCAATACCGGTCGGCTAGAGACTGCGCCAAACGGTCAGCCCATCCGAGGTAGGAATTGCCTAGACCGCGGTCGGCAAGACCTTCGGTAAAGCTGTCACCAATAGCAACGTAGCTACGCCACTCTCGTGGTTGATTTTGCACAGACCAACTTTAGCGACAAGGAAATTCGAACTTCCCGAGTGACATGAAAAGACCCGGCCGCCGAAGGCTTCCCCTCCCGCGACGACCGGGTTGACCCGAACAATAACGGAACCCCCTCGGGCGGTGACAAGCGACACTCCAAAGTTGAAGTCCGGTAAATATTGGACTCACGAGGAGGTGGAGGGGACTCGAGCTAGAGCCTGCCCCGCCTTGCGGTACCACAGCAAAAGTGCAATCACACCAAGGACAATCTGAGGAATGAACGAGGAAGCACGCCACACTAAATCTGCGGCCGTGGCATCGCCGGAGGATGCTCCGAAACTGACCAGAAGGGCAATCATGGCGGCATCAACGGTGCCCAAACCCCCGGGAGTGATAGGAATCATGAGGCCCAGTTGACTGATGGAAAACGCACCAAACGCTGCAGCGAATGAAGTTCCGGCAGCATCCCAGCCTTCTACCCCACGGAGCGCTACGTACAAAATGAGGAACTGGGTAAATGAAACAACTAGTTGAGCCGCCGTTAGCAAGGCCCAGCGCTTGCGTAATAAGTCATACATGTCCTGGCGGAATTTTGTTACCGGCTTAACTAGATCCAGATCGCGCAATGACTTAATTCGTTTGCGCAACGGATTGATCAACTTATTTCCGATTTGACCTATTTTTACGGCTAGTTTTTCCGACCGCATGATCAAGACGAAAGCGGTGACAATGAAAATTAAGACTGCTAAACCAATGATGCCCGTAACAGCATGGCTGGTGCCCCCCACGCCAGCAATGGCAATAACAACCACTCCCACAATAGGAAAAAAGAGTGTCACAAACGTGCTCCAAAGGCCCACCGCAGTGATTGCCGCCGTGGCGCCCGTCCCGGAAACTTTGAAACTCGTCAACATTCCGTATTGAACGGCTAGGCCGACTGCGCCACCGCCGGGAACGCCATTACTAATTGCAAAGGCAGCCTGATTTGTTTGTTGGGACCGCCAGAACTTCAATCCAGGTGCAGCCGCCATGAAAGGAAAGCCGTAGGCGATGAGGTAAATGATCACCATCACCACAATGAGAACAATGGCGGCAGTGCCCATGGTCGACAGCGACTCAATGGCATCGGAATAGCTACCGATCTGGGGAATTACCTTCCAGAAAATCAGAACGATGAAGGCTATCCCAACGACGCCTAGAATTATTGACTTCTTTTTGTCCAGCATCGGCGATGCCCCCTGAGACTCTGTCGAATCTCCGGTGGTGCCTGAAGTGTTTGGAGTGTTTGAAGTGTTTGACGTGTTTGCGGTGTTTGCGGAGGGTTCAACTGAATCGCTTGTCATGGGCATACCTTGACACAACTTCGGTGCCATTTGGTGTCAATTTCGATTCTGCCGGGGGTGCCGTTGAGAGTAACCGTGGCATTGGGCAGGATTGTGGTATGCGTCTGGATCACATCTCTTATGCCTGCTCGAACAATGAGTTGGCCGACGTCGTACAGAGAATTGGTGGAGACCTTGGGTCTACTTTTTATGATGGCGGCCGTCACCCTTCATTCGGTACTCGAAACTTCATTTTGCCGCTCGCTGACGGCTCCTATATTGAAGTAGTTAGCGCCCTTGATCACCCCGCTGCTCTCAAGGCACCTTTTGGTCGGGCAGTTCAACAAAGCGCTGAAGATGGTGGTGGCTGGATGTCTTGGGTGGTTGCCACCGGGGACCTGTCCACAATCGAGTCGCGCCTCTCGCGAAAAGCAGCACCAGGGCACCGAGTTCGCCCCGATGGGCTAGATCTGCATTGGCGACAGATCGGGGTGCTCGACACTTTGGATCACCCCCAATCCCCGTTCTTTGTGCAGTGGGAGTCCCCCGCGACCGAGCACCCCTCAATGGGTGGATCGGGTAATGGAATCTCGGTGCACCGAATCGATATCAGTTGCCCCAGTCACGATCTTGGGCCCCTGGCCGATCAACTCGCCCCCGTTGCGGGCCTGGTCAATTGGGTTTCCGATTCCGAGGAAGTCCAGCGCGGCGTAGTCTGCGTGTGGTTCGATACGCCTCACGGACTTATTTGCATCGACTAGCACCAAATGTGCATCACTTCAGCCGACGGCAGTTACATGATAAGGAAACTCTATGTCCAGCACCCAACCTTCCCAGCCTTCTCAGAATCCCCAGACTTCTCAAACTTCCCAATCTCAAGTGGCTGATTCTGGATCTGGAGTTTCCGCAGATCAATCCGAAGTACCCGGCACCTTACGCAACCTAGCGGGAATCACCTGGCGCCTCCTCGTGTTAGTCGCTGGGCTAGCTGTGATTGTCGTGATTTTCGGTGCCATCTTCCCGGTGGTTTTTGCCCTGTTTTTTGCCATGCTCGTGACTGCTTGGACGCAACCCGTTATGAAACTTATCCACCGGGTATTGCCAAAGGTAGTCTCCATGATCCTTGCTCTGTTTCTGATTGTCAGCGCGATCGTTGCAATCTTGTATGTGGTTATTCGGTCCAGCATTAATGAAGGCCCCAAGCTCCTGACCAGCCTGAAATCCGGACTCGCCGAGCTCGAAGACTGGCTACAGAAGGGGCCACTTCAATTAAGTGATGAGGATCTCAATACCTACCTTAGTGAGGCAAGTTCCTATGGCGAAACCGCTGCAAAAGGCATCGCCACCAATTTGCTTGGCTCCGTTGACTCTTTGGGCACCCTCGTTATTGCGGGATCTGTGTTCCTTTTTGGTGTAATCTTCTTTCTTTTACAGCCCGAGAAGATCTGGAATTGGTTTGTGGGCTGGCTGCCCAAGAGTGTTGAGGAACCGGTAAATGTCTCCGGCAACATCGCGTGGGGAGCTATTTCAGGCTACACCCGAGGAATTGTCATTATTGCGTTCTGTGATGCGGTACTAGTCTTTATCGGGTTAACCATCCTTCAAGTCCCGTTAGCACCGGCCCTTTCCGCTGTGGTTTTCCTTGGGGCTTTCATCCCGGTTATTGGAGCTCCAATTGCGACATTCTTTGCCGCCGTTGTGGCCCTCGCTGAGCGCGGCCCACTTATTGCCGTCCTCGTGATTGTTTTGACAGTGATTGTCGGCTCATTCGATGGGGATGTGATGCAGCCACTCGTCATGGGTAAAGCAGTCAATCTGCATCCACTGGCCATCATCATGGCAATTGCTGCGGGATCAATTGCTCTTGGAATTGTTGGCGCTCTTATTGCTGTTCCAATTGCTGGCGCCGTCTACGGCGTTGCGAAGTATCTCACCGGACGAGACCCGGATAACGCTTACCCGCCAACACAGCCGTTTGTTCCGGTGCCAGACACTCCTTAGCCAGCGCCCCACAAGGCCTGAACCAAAAACAGCTATTGAGTTCTTACTAACTGCTTCGGGCGTCAATGTTGGCCACCGGTAAGTCATTGCCCGCGGCAACACATGAGCGTTCAATCCGCTCAGCGGAGGCATTAATTCTCTTCTTCTGTTTCTTGTTGAGGCTAGTGATGCCGACTTTCGGGTTCGCTTTGTTCACGTTGTTCTGGATACGCTCTGCGTTCAACAGTGCCTTGGCCGGTAGTTCACCGGCAATGACGGCTGCGTCAACGGATACCACCAACTGATCAACAGACAATTGCATGTCGGCAAGTAGCGCTTGCCGTTGCTTCTTCTTCAATCCAGCAGTGTCGCCATTCATTTCCGATCGAAAGAGATCCACGGCGAAATACTCAAAGCAAGCATCCTCCGCTAGGGCAGCAATTGGTTCAACTACTTCCACTGGAGTTGGAGTAACTGTTGGCGTGACTTCAGATTCAGCGCTTGACGAACATGCGCTCAAGGCTAGTGCCCCAACACCAAGAAAAACACCGATTCTTACTGTCGCTTTAGACACTAGGGCTCCTTGCTCATGAAGGTCTGTGATCCCACTCTAAACCAGTTCCACCAGGGATTTGAGCGATTCGGAAATTTCAGCGTAGTGGGTTCACTGCTCCCGCGAGAAATCTACGTGGTCGAACTGTCACGCTGGACTAGCCCACTAATCACGTCACTGAGAGTGACGAGTCCCAACACATGCACTCCATTCATAACCACCGCAATATGACTACTTGTCCGGCGCATTAGTGCCAGAGATTCATAAATGCTCTGATCCGCGGGTAGCCGAAGAATTGGCCTGATCAGCCGACGAATCGGCATATTCTCTGAACTCGTTAATGTATCGCGCACATGAACAACCCCAACGACCCGAATATCGGTGGCGCCAGATGTTTCCGGATGAATTTCCTCTCCCACGATTATTCGATGGTGCCCACTTACTTCGGAGGCTTGGCGCACCTGACCGACGGTTGCCGAGGGCGCAACCATGGCTATTGGAGTGCCGGCAGGAACCAGGGTGCGGACCGGTGTCGATTGCATGGCCAAGGCTGCCGCCACTCGCGTTGAATATTCAATATCCAAAGCCCCAGTATGCACAGAATGCTGAACCAGTTGCTTAAGGGAATCGGTATTTTGAGCCGCTGAAACTGAGGTCACCGGGTCAACGCCAACCCGCTGCAACAGCCAATTAGCTGAATTGTTCAGGGCAAGGAGGATTGGGCGCGTAGCAAATAGAAAGCCTCGCATGGGAATTGCAAGTGCTGTTGCCGATGATTCCGGATGCGCAATCGCCCAGCTTTTGGGGGCCATCTCCCCCACCACCAAATGCAGGAATGTGACAATAAAAAGCGCAAGGACAAAGGAAACGACATCCGCAGTCACCTCAGGAATCCCAAAGCCGACAAAGGCTGGCATGAGCCAATCGTGGACTGCTGGTTTGGTAATGGCTCCCAAGGCGAGTGCGGACACGGTAATTCCCAATTGAGATCCGGCCAAGAGTACGGTCAGTTCTGAAGCATTCCGTAAGGCTGCTCGGGCGGATCGACTGCGAAGGGCTGCATCTTCTAGTCGATGACGCTTAGCCGCGAGCAGGGCAAACTCCGCAGCCACGAAGAAGGCACTCAGGGCGATCGTTACAACCGTCACAACAACTACCAATAGCGGCGACATGTTCATTCGGGATCACCGCGCT
>CAITYI010000415.1 GCA_903896585.1 uncultured bacterium | reverse complement strand
CATCGTGTCGGGCCTGACTATTCAGATAAATGCCGGTTCCGGTGTGTGCAACATGAAGGCAACTTCACCCGGTGCTAATGGTTACGCCGGAGTGACGTACGGCTACACGATCAACCTTGTCCCTGGGACACAGATCGCGACTGTTTCCGCTCCACCATCCGGGCGGTATCGGGCAGGTCGCGTGCTGGTTCTTGAGTCACCTGCTCAACAGGACACTAATGCCGGGCAAAACATTGCGTGGAGAGTAACAGTGGGTAGAAATGTCTGTCGGGTTTTGTATCCCAGCAGTGGTGCGGTCACGCTCAGAATCTTGCGTCGAGGAACGTGCACCGTCATTGGTTCGGCACCTGCCGTGGACGGTCAGTGGTTAAGTTTCCAGACGGCTCGGCAATACCGGGGTCGTTAATCAAATAATGTCAGTGTGCGCGGCCCCTATTTTGGTGCCGCGCACACTGCTTTCCTCAACTACTTTGGCAGGGAATCATAAGCATCAATCACGTTCTTTGTGACCTGGCCAATGCGCTCAAATTCCCTATCCCCACATTTCACCACCGGGTGCACTCCTCGGGTGCTGGACGTCACAAAAACCTCATCTGCACTCTCAAGATCTGACAATGACACCGCGGCTTCTTGGGCCCACCCATTTTCCAGCAAAACTTCGCGCACTATCCCGGTTAATAAGCCACTTGATACAGCAGGTGTGAGAACAGCACCGTCTTGGACCAGGAATACATTCGATGTGGCGCCTTCACAAAGTTCCCCGGCATTGTTAAGGAATAGACCTTCGGAAAATCCATGTTCGTGCGCCCACTTAAGGCCTAGGACATTGTCGGCATAAGACGTGGTCTTTATTCCAACCACTGGGGAATACTCATTTCGCCTCCATGGGAGAACAACGCATGTTGTCGTTTCGGGCCACGGTTGCAAAGGAACAAGTGTTATGAGAATGCTGGGCTGGTCCCTGCATTCAGTGACGGTGATTCGCAGCCGGGCCAAGCGATTGTGGTGGGCTTTAGCGGAGTGCAACTCCCCCACTCCTGAGCGAATGAGATCCATATCTAGGGTCCCTGGTCCAATTTGGTTCCAGGCCCGTTGCAGGCGAACCAGATGCCGTTCCAGCATCTCTACGTGTCCATCAACCACTTTCAAGGACTCAAATACCCCCATACCAACGAGGAGACCTCGATTTTCCGCTGACACCATCGGGCGGGTGGTTAACTCGCCATCAAGCCAACTGAGCTCCTCGGTCACGGATCCACCTGCATTATTTCTAAATTGATTCACAGCGTCCACGACGCAACTTCACTAAGTCGGCGAGCTTTTAGTTCGGTCTCTTCCCATTCTTGGGTCGGATCTGAGTTCCAGGTGATACCCGCGCCAGTACCGAATTTCAAAAATGATCCTTCAATCCAAAACGTTCGAATTGCGACTGCCAGCTCTGCCTCGTTAGTGTCGGCGTCAATCCAACCAAACGCCCCACAATAGAAACTTCTCGATTCAGTTTCTAACTCGGCGATTAATCTTAAGGCTGTTGACTTGGGAGCACCCGTCACCGAGCCTGGCGGGAAGGTTGCCCCGATTAGTTCTGGCCACCCCGCGTTCTGGGCGAGAGTCGCCGAAATCGTAGAGACAAGTTGAACAAGTCCTGGATGCATCTGGATTTCCATCAGATCACTTACAAATACGCTCCCAGTTTCCGCGCACCGAGACAGATCGTTTCGCACTAAATCCACGATCATGATGTTCTCGGCTTCATCTTTTGCAGAAATTCCGGAAGGTTCAGCGGCTGTGCCCTTAATCGGCCCAGAGACAATCTTTGATCCACGTCTGGACAGAAAGAGCTCTGGGCTAGCGCTCGCGATGTGGATTCCTTGTTCCGGCAATCGAAGGGCTCCACCAAATGGTGCCGGATTGCCCTCCCGCAAGAGGACATCT
>CAITYI010000414.1 GCA_903896585.1 uncultured bacterium | reverse complement strand
GGAATAGCCATACAAAAGAACGAGGCCCTGAATCAACTTAGTATCCTCAGCAACTGCCAATGTCTCATCGAACATCCCGGCCGCCATCAAGGCATGCCGTTCAACCAACAAAGACTGAAGAAACGGATGCCTCGGATATTTGAAAAGCCTACAATCACCTGCGGGGTAAAATCTCTCTGACCCATCCACCAAATCGCCATCCATTCGCGAGAGATCGTCAACCGTTACACCTGACTGGTCGATACTCACACAAAAGCATACCTTTGCACCCGTTCTCTCCACACATCCCAACTGCCGCCAAAGCTTGGTACCATCCCACGTGTCATCTGAATCCAAAAAGGCGATCCATTCACCCCTAGCCTCCCTAACTCCTATATTTCTCGCCGCGCTAGCGCCGGAATTCGGCGTTTTAATGTAGCGAATCCGCTCCCTGAACGGGGACAACGCATCCCACGTGGAATCCGTTGATCCGTCATCGATTACAATGACCTCAAACGGTGCACATGACTGCTCTAACACACTCCTTACGGCCGCTACAACCTGTTTCTCACGGTTGTAACTTGGAATAATCACGCTGACTCTAGTCATCTCCGGTAAATTCACCCTAATACACGCTCCGTTCCCAAAGCCCCTAACCGGGCAGAAGCCCAGAGAAGTAAAAATTCACTTTGTTCCTTATTTTTACATTCAAAGCACGCACACGATTACCGCGGAACCCCCGCCCCTCCGAAACCATCTGAATCGCAGACTCCCAATCGGCAGCCACTTTCGCTAAATTGAAATGAACTCGAACGTGCTCACTGGCCGCAACCGATAACGCCCCACCATAATTCGCGTCGGAAGTGATTCTCTCCAATGCCCTGACAAGGTGCACGTCACCCTTTCTCTTCACCAGAATTCCAGTGCGACCATCACAAATGACCTCCGGTTGCCCCCCTCGAAACGTAGATACGACCGGCACACCCATCGCTTGTGCTTCAAGGCAGGCCACGCTATGTACCTCAGCCTCCGATGCCCATGACGGGTTTTGAAGCGCAACACGCGCCGTTGCAAGATGTCGCAGCACCTCCACACGCGAAATTCTGCCTAGCAAGACAACGTCGCCTCTCACCCGACCCGTGCAATCATAGAGAAGACCCCGAAGATGATTTTCCTCGTATTCCTCCTCGAAGATACTGTTCGCAGAAAGGGGTCCTGCGCTACTATGGAGATCCGCCCCCCCGGCGACATATAAAGTATAGCCAGAATTGCGACGGGAAAATGAATCAAATACACGAAGCGCGTCATGAAACCCCTTGCTCTCGCGGGGAGCACCAATAAACATGATCTTTTTTTCTCTCTCACTGTGACCTTTTATCGTATCAACCACCCCAATATCAACGCCGTTGTAAATCTGGGTCACCCGGTGAAAGACCGGCGAACGGAACCACGTCCCGAATTGATTTAATGAAATGCAAAAAACATAGTCCAATCGTCCATTCATAATCGCAGATTCAAAGGGGCCGTGATCCACGAAATTATGAACCCAGTAAACTTTTCTTCGAGCATTGACTTCATGTTTCAAAAATATCTGTGCCGCCCAGCCGTTCGCAATAAAAACATCGGCCTCGCCAAGTTCTAATAAGTGCAAAAGAACCTCCTCAGCCGAGCGCGTATGGAGATAACGTGTACCGAAGAATTCGCCGCTTTCGCTACGATTGAGGATAACCACCTCATGTCCTATTCTTGTAAGCGCTTGGCTTGCAAGAATTAGAGCACTCACTGTTCCAGACGCTCCTATACCAAGATAGTTACTAACGTTCGCTGGAGCCTCTTCCTGGCAATAGAATACAATCTTCATAGAACCACCTTGATCTCCCTGAGTTCTTCGAGCCGCCATCAACCTCAGGGCGCATACGAATACGACATGCATGCTCTCACCGCAGCGACCACTCTTGGGGAAATTGCTTCCCAGCTCCACTCCGAAATGAACCGCCTTCGCGCCTGATCCGCCATCCATTCAGCGTATTCACTGTCGCCAAGCAAACGCAGACACGCCTCAGCCATCTCTTCATCGCTATCAGCTACCAAGCACTCTCGACCGCTCTCAATTTGATAACCGTAGGCTCCGAGACTGGTAGTTACCACAGGACACCTTCGACTGAATGCCTCGGCGATCTTAATGCGAGTTCCACCTCCAACCTTTACGGGTACTATCGACAGTGACCACCCCGCAATTTCTTCCGCAGGGTCAACCATGAATCCCAAGCCATCGATATCATCACCGTCATTGGCAATACCGCAATCGGTGTCCAGACCCACCAAACGCAGCCGCGCTTCGCTGCACTCAGCCTTGATCAATGGCCACACAGCCCGGATAAACCAGCGTAATCCTTCAACATTCGGTGCATACCGTAGAGTCCCGATGAATCCAATCCTGAAGGTGTTCAACCGAGATTGAGATCGAACCGGTTCGTCCTCCCGCGACTCAAACCCGTTTGGAATCACATGAACACGCTCACCGCCGCCCAGATATTGCGAGTCATTGTCACTACATACACACACAATCCCAAAGCGATCCAAGAGCACCCTCTCACGCCGACGCCAAAGAAGTGCCTGCCGCAATGCCTTGATCCGTATGACAAGATTGCCAGCCCCCGTTGCCACGCCCTTGAACACCTGACTTTGGATATCATCGATGTCAAGAACCGAACAGGGCCTACACTTGCAACCAAGACTATTTGGAATCGAAATCCCCTGAAACCAAACTATATCATACTCGCCGATAATCCGCTCAAGAATAGCGATAGATTCCTCTCCAAGTCCCATCCCCTCCGTTCTGGCCGAGTAAGGATCGAATTCCCGTATCAGGCGCGCCACAATCCCACGGGAGAATTCCTTCTCGCGGTAAAGGACCGCGCGCAAATGAAACTCCTCGTGAACCAATCGCTGAGTCTGCAAGTCAATCGCGCCATAAGGAATTAATACCATACCAACAACACTGCAGGTCTTCAAGATCCGCGCGATATGCAGTGTTCTCAACTGCGCCCCATAAG
>CAITYI010000413.1 GCA_903896585.1 uncultured bacterium | reverse complement strand
TATGGCGGAGCGCATCAACGATCTCTTGCTGCCCATTGTGAAAGGTGTGGGCTCGGAGCGCTCCTATGAAATGCTTGCAGTCTCACTTCAGACATATGGAGGATCGGGGTACCTGCAGGATTACCCAATTGAGCAGTACCTGCGCGATGCCAAGATCGACACCCTCTATGAAGGCACGACCGCCATTCAGGGCCTCGATTTCTTCTTCCGCAAAATGGTGAAGGATCAATTCAAGTCAATTAGTTACCTCGCACAACAGATCACCGAAACCGTAAAAGGCGACGAAGGTTCCGGGCAGTTGTCGATCGAGCGCGAACTACTTGGTCAAGCTCTGGAAAACGTTCAGGGAATCCTGGGTGTCATGGGCCAATGGGCCATGGCTTCCCAAGAGGACATCACCGAGATCTACAAAGTTGGCCTGAATTCCACTCGCCTCCTGATGGCATCTGGTGATTTGATCATTGGCTGGCTGCTCGTTCGCCAAGCCGAGGTTGCCCTGGCTGCGCTGGCAAATGACCCCAGTGACCGTGATCGTGACTTCTATACCGGCAAGGTGGAATCAGCTCGCTGGTTCGCTCGCAACCGCTTGCCCTTGATTGCCGCTGAGCGCAGTATTGCTGAAGCCACAACGGGTGAAATCATGGAGATTCCGGAATCTGCCTTCTAGGAACAAACTCGTTCGCTTTTCCCGCACCCCCGGTTGAAATCACTCAGACTATTGAGTGCTCTTCACTCGGGGGTGCTTGGTTTTTCGGGTCTATTCGAACCTGAGACACTGGTGGAGTGGAAACGCTGGTACGAGCCGCAGCATCTGATCCGGCACTGCCTGCCCTCTTCCTCGAATTTGGTTCCATGCTGCTTGTTCTCGGGCTGTTGGCCATGCTCGCCCGCAAGTGGGATATTTCTGCAGTCCCGTTTTATTTGGTCGCTGGCTTAATCTTTGGTCAAGGCGGCTTTAATGTCATTGATCAAACGGACACACTCGTTCCAACCCTTGCCGAACTTGGGGTAATTCTGCTGCTGCTCCTGTTGGGATTGGAGTACTCGGGCCGCGAAATAGTTGACACGGCTCGTCAACAAAGCAAATCCGGAGCAGTTGACTTTCTCGCGAACTTCACCCCCGGTGCACTCTTTGGTTGGTTTCTCGGTTGGGGGTTGGCCGGTTCTGTCGCCTTGGGTGGGGTGACCTACATATCTTCTTCGGGCATTGTTGCCCAAGTAGTTCGCGACCTTCGTTGGCGGCGAAACCCGGAAACCAAACCGGTTGTGAGCATTCTTGTTATTGAAGACCTGGTCATGGCGCCCTATTTACCAATACTTACCGTGATTCTGACCGGGACCGGCCTCTTTGCAGGTTTGATCAGTGTTGGAGTGGCGTTAATTGTGGTGGCCATTGTGATCGTGATTTCCATCCGAAGATCCGGCACTATCCAAAAACTCTTCAACGCTACTGAACCAGTGGGAGTTCTCCTCGTTGTTTTCGGTGCTGCTGTTGCCGCAGCCGGCCTAGCTGGATTCGTGGACTTCTCCCCACCGGTCGCAGCATTCCTCGTGGGACTATTACTTACCGGTGAAATCGCAGAAGTTGCCAGACGTCGGCTTGACCCACTTCGCGAATTACTTGCCGCGATCTTCTTTGTGTACTTTGGCCTGAATACCGATCTCAGCGAAATACCCAGCATGCTCATTCCCGCGATCATTTTGGCGATCCTCACAATTGGAACGAAATTCCTCACCGGGTGGATTGCCGCTCGCACCGTCACAACGTCAACGATCTCGCGGCTGCGCGCGGGTGCTTTGCTCAGTGCTCGCGGTGAATTCAGCGTGATCATTGCCGGTCTCGCCGCCACCAGCACCCTGTTGCCCTCCGATTTTCAGGCTTTGGTCGCCGGATATATCTTGATTACCGCAACAGCGGGACCGATTCTCGCCCGATTTGCCGAACAGGTCGGCTGGTGGTGGGATCAGCGCCCGCGGGCCGTACCCTCGTGATTATGCGATTCACCTCAAAACTAGCGCTGGCTTCTTTGACCTCACTCCTGTTCGTGCTCGGTGGCACCTCGGCGGCATACGGACATGCCAGTTTGACCTCGAGCAACCCCGAAGATGGCAGTCAATTGAGTGCTCCACCCACATTCGTTGAGCTCACATTCAATGAAGAATTACTTCCCGATACCGTCGAGATCGCGGTCACGACCGAAGCAGCGGGGCTTATTGCCGGCACTGAATTTGCCACGGTGGGTCCCACGGTTCAAGTGACGTGGCCACAAAATCTGCCCGATGACACCTACAAGGTTGCCTATCGAGTTGTGAGCAATGACGGTCATCCGATTACCGGTGCCATAACTTTCAGCTATACCGGGAGTGGGGCACCTGCGACTGTGGAATCAGAGATCGTGGAATCAGAGACCGTGGTGACCGAAACATCCGAAACCCAGGAATCAGAATCCACGGGAATTGCACCCATTTGGTTAATCATCGGTGGGCTTGTTATTGGTACTGCGATTGGCTACTTCATGTGGCGACGCGCCAGTAAGCGAGCAAGCGGCTAATACGTGAAGATGGAACAGTGAAGACAACCACCAGCTCTCCACAAACGATTCCGCTGTCGCGGGTTTCGCTTGTTGGTGCTTTGCTCGTTGTACTCGCATTGGCGACAACAGTGAGCGGCCTCTTCATTGCCGGTGGTTCTTATGAACCCACACCGATTGGAATTTCAGATCCGGGTCCGATCGTTGTGTGGGGATCGGTACTTCTTCGCGTTCTCACCGACATCGCTGCAGTGGTCACAATCGGATTCCTCTTGGCGGCTGCATTCCTTGATCCCTCAGGTAAAGACGGAATACTTTCACCAGCCGGGCGCAAAGACATTCTTCGTGCCGCTTGGTCTGCCATTGTCTGGATGTTCCTCGCGTTGGTTCAGACCGTCTTCCTGTTGGCCAATGTGCTCAGCATCTCTCTCTCCGAGGCACTCAATCCCAAGGTGATCAGCACCTATGCAACCGAAGTCCCCTCAACTCGGGCACTGATTGCCATTGCCATCATGGCATTGGTTATTGCGTTGGGTGCATTCGTTACATCTACAACGGGTGTGAGCGCTGCTTGGTTGGTCTTTGCGGTTCTCGCGGCCTCCCTTCCCACACTTGCCGGTCACGGATCGGGATTTGGGGATCACGCGCTCGCGCTCACGGCCGGTGTCGCTCACGTTGCCGGCGCGGTTTTGTGGGTCGGGGGAATTTTTGTTTTGATCCTGCACGCACTGCGTAAAGACATTCCTTTTCAGCGTTCAGTAGAAAGGTTTTCTCCACTGGCGTTGACCGCCATTATCTTGGTGGCTTTTAGTGGGTTGGCAAATGCCTACACAAGGTTAAATTCACCGGTTGAACTTCTCACCACGGGCTACGGTCAAGTCATTGTCATGAAAATGACCTTGATTCTGGGTCTCGGTGTGATCGGCTACTTCTT
>CAITYI010000412.1 GCA_903896585.1 uncultured bacterium | reverse complement strand
TGATTCTTTTGCTGCCGGCAGGTTTCCTCTTAGGTGTGGTTGCCCCTGACCTGAGGGTGGATCAAATTCTCGGTCCAGCGTTCCCGGTCGCGGTTGAATTAATTGTGGCGGTCATCTTGTTTCAAGGTGGTTTGGATCTTGGAACCATTCCGCTGCGAAGTGCCGACAAGGGGGTGGTGCGCCGCCTCGTGTGGATTGGTTCGCCCATTACCTGGATTGCCGGCACCCTCGTAAGTCATTACGTACTCGGACTTGAATGGCCAATCGCATTTCTGTTGGGTGCGATTCTGATTGTCTCGGGACCGACCGTGGTGACGCCCATTTTGAACTTTGCCCGCCCTGAGCCCAGGGTGCGGGGCATTTTGATGTGGGAAGGAACCCTGCTGGATCCGATCGGGGCAATTTTTGCCGTCATGATTTTTCAGGTAATTAGCGTGACCGATGTTGATCGGCCCCTTGAAGCAGTGATTAGTTTGCTCACCAGTTGGACCGTGGCGATTCTGGTCGGTGCTGGCGGTGTCCTCCTTGCTGTTTTGGGCATTAAACTTTCACACGCAAATAAATTCATGGGTACGCAGATACTTATTGGGTCCGTGCTGGTCGCTGCCGGATTCGCAAATTTCCTTGCCGAGGACAGCGGGTTGCTCGCAGCGCTGATAATGGGTGGATCAATGCACCCGCTCGCAAAGCGCCTCAACACCAGCCTTGATGAGGCAGTGCCCTTCTTTAACACCGTGACCCAAATTGGCATTGGGGTGTTGTTCGTGAGCATTGCGGCAATGGTGCCCTCGCCCATACTTTCATCCATAGTTCTTCCTGCAATTGGTGCGTCACTTATTTTCATCATTGTCGTGAGACCGATCGTGGCCGCCATCATGACCTCTGGGGCCAATTTGAGTCTAAATGAACGCGCCTTCATTGGCTGGATGGATCCTCGGGGAATTGTTGCCGCAGCAACAGCATCAAGCCTTTCGGCAGCACTGATAGCAACAAAAATGCCGGGCGCTGACAAACTTTTGCCCGCTGCATTTGTGATCATTACCATTACGGTGTTTGTCTACGGCTTGACGGCGGTGCCAGTTGCCAAGGCTTTGGGAGTCCAGGAGAAAACTCCAACACCTGATTGATTCAGTAATTCGTGTAATGGAAAGCGGAATGCGGTATACATGAATATGGATGAAGACTCCGTAGAAACATTCACCAGACATGATCAGGCGTATTTTCTGCGCCGAGTCCTTGGCGCCGGTTCCATTGTTTTTCTCATTAGTTCGATTTTTCTCATTGCATTGCCAACATTCTTTGGTGAACTCCTAGGGCTTGCGACTTCCGACACCAGTGACTGGGCACTTCGCATGATGGGTGCTGCGCTGCTTGGTTTAAGTGGTCAAATGTGGCTCGTGAGGTCTGCTCCCGAGATATCTGTTCGAAGGGCTGCGGCAGTCATGATCGTGGCAGGAGGGGCCATGACCCTGCTCACCGTGTTCATGCCAGCCGATTGGACTGTTGCTCGATTTGCTTACCTTGCGGTGGGGGTGGGGTTTATCGGGGCCTACATCGCCCTGCTACTGAAGCGTTGAACCCTGCCGAATCTTAAAGTTGTTGGGCTCACGGATGGCTCGGGCAAAAATGGCCGCCAATGCTGTGATGGAAAGCGCCGCCGCGAGTGCCATGTAGGTAACTTGCACACCCCAGCGTTCCACCGATAGGCCAACGAGGACCATTCCCAACGGTGGGGCTGCATAAAACGCTGAGAGTTGAGCGCCGAACACTCGGCCTTGTTCGTCGGGGGAGACCCGTTGCTGAACCAGGGTGCTCATGAGTGGGTTAAATGGTCCCCAGAACAGTCCGAGGAAAAATGCTGATCCAACCAAGATGGGGAGGGGCGGAAGAATCGCCATGGGGAGAATACTTGCCGCCGTGCCAATCAGAATTGTTCTAATCAGAGTCCGCTGTGACATGCGTCCACTAATCCACCCGTAGGCGAATGCGCCAATGGCTGATCCTGCCGCCATTGCTCCGATCACGATTCCCAGGCTTTGCGGTTCATCAAGATCGAGGAAATATGCCGGAAGAATTATGGATTCGGTGGGCAGGTACACGATTGCAATGATGAGCACGGCGATCGTGATGGTGCGCAATAATTTATCTCGCCACAGAATGATGAACCCTCTGATCAAAGCATGATGCTCTTGCTTACCTTCCGCTTCCTTAATTTCCCGAGCTTCCTGACCCGCGTCACCTACTCGTAAAAAGACCAAACTGGCTGCGGCAATCAGGAACAATCCACCGGCCACCCAGAATGCGTTGATTGCGCCTACGCCCGCAATGAGAAATGCGCCCACCACAGGTCCTGCGATCCAGCTGACTCCAAATATGCCCTCGTGGATACCGTTCAGCCGGTTCTGATTCATGCCAGATGCCTGAGCAGTATCCGTGAGCAAGGTTCGGCGGGCGGTGTAGCCAGCAGGATCGAAGATTGCCCCAACGACAGCAAGTACCAAAATCACAATGTCGGTGAGACCAAAGAAAATTGCGAAGAGTGGAAATGCAATAACGGAAACAGCCGATAAAAGATCAGCACCGATACTTACAGCTCTGCGCCCCAGGTGATCGACCATCCAGCCGCTCAATGGTGATGCAAGTAACGCAGGAAGTGCAGATAGAGCGAGGACTAATCCGGCGAAAGCTGGTGAGTCTGTTCGTTCCAAGACCAGCCACGGAATAGTGATCATGATGATCGAATTACCCAAGCCCGAAGTGAAGTTGGATGCCTCCAAGAGGTAAACGGGTATCAGCCGTTGCAAGGTGCGCATGTAGTTCAGTTTGTCATGAGTGCAAAATAAAGAATTCACTCGGATGGAGAGTACGGGGGGCGGTAGTGGCGTTCATGATTCAAGGAGATGACTCATTTGAAGCGACGAACAGGCATAGGAGCTACGGTAGATCCGTATACCAGTGTGACGTATGTGGCTAGTAGATATGCATGTTACTGAAGGGTCAAAACTTTTTAAAAATATTTTCAAAACACCTTGCCAAGACTGGACACAGGTGAGTAAGTTAGGAACGTCAAACCGCAAGGAAATAGCCGTAAGGTGAAAGCCACAAGGTGAGATTCGGGTAAAGAACAGCAGTTAACGGAAAGCGCAGATCGCAAGATGTGTGCTAGAGGCTTCGAAATGCTAGCGGAGCAAACTGAAGAGAAATACTCGAGGGAAAAGCGATAAATATGTTGGCACAAGGGGAAACCTGAGTGTGAGTGAGATACATAGCATTTGTGTCTAAACCCCGAGCAATCGGTTACAAAAAAGAGCAAACCCGAAGCGAAAGCCCCTCGAACTCATACTTCGAGGGGCTTTCGTCCATTTATATAGAGAAAAACTGATATCGAAGTTGCGCCACGCGGTGGCAGCGGGTCAGCTTTCCGGGATTAACGCCATTCCTGGGCGAGCTGGACCAAGTTGAGCGGACAAAAACCACTGATATTTCCGTAAAAGCGTGATAAATTCCCTATCTATGGAGGGATTGCGGATTTCCGAGACAGCCGAATTACTCGGAGTGAGTAATGACACTGTTCGGAGGTGGATTGAGGACTCCCGGCTGCATCGCCTCCCAGGTCCGGGCCCAGCGCGAGTTGACGCAGCAGGTGTCGCCGCGCTGATGCGCGAAAACGC